>WFMQ01000067.1 GCA_015488995.1 Nitratifractor sp.
AGTATGACCGTTGCATGGGCTGGAGGCAAAGCACCCGTCGTGGCACTTCAGACCAACCAAGGAACGATTGTCGTGAAGCTGTTCCCCAAAGCCTCACCACTGGCGGTTGAAAATTTTGTCACGCTGGTCAAAAAGGGCTATTACAACGGTACGATTTTTCACCGCGTCATCAAAGGCTTTATGATCCAGGGGGGCGACCCCACCGGGACGGGACGCGGCGGCGAATCGATGTGGCACAAAGAGTTCAAAAACGAAAACACCCCCAACCTCATCTTTGACCGCCCATACCTACTGGCGATGGCCAACCACGGGCTCAACACCAACGGCAGCCAGTTTTTCATCACCGTTGCCCCCACACCTTGGCTCAATGGCGGCTACACGATCTTTGGGAAAGTGATCAAAGGGGAGGATGTGGTGCGCAAGATTGAGACCACAAAAACGGCCGGTGCCGATCGGCCGGTGCACGATCAGAAGATTGTCAAAGCGGTCGTGCAGCATTAGAAAGATATAGGGTTGACTTCGGTCGACCATCAAGGCCTTATACACCTGCTCCAAGCAAAACGGAGTAGGGACTTCAGTCCCGTTTGATGGGACGGAAGTCCCAACCCCAAGATAACGTTCTCTTTTGCGTAGGGGGTGCAACGGCACACTCTACGCAGTGGTACATGACTTTTCAAAGGCATCTCTCCATGAACCTCCAACCCCTCCGCGAAGAACGCCGCAAATGGCTCACATGGAAAAACATCGCACCCCTGCAAGAGGCGATCGCCGCCCTCCCCGATCCGATCGTGACGCAGGTGCATCTCGGCGATGCCGTTGGCGTAGAGCTCGATCCGGCATTTGAAGCAGAGTACGGCGCACAGATCGAGCAGACTGCCCGACAATTGATGCCGTGGCGCAAGGGGCCGTTTCGGATCGGGAATCTTTTCATCGACAGTGAATGGCAGAGTCAGATCAAGTACAATCTCCTCGAACCCCATTTCAACCTCCGAGACAAAGTGGTCGGCGACATTGGCTGCAACAACGGCTACTATCTCTTTCGGATGCTATCCCACGCCCCAGCCAAACTGATCGGATTTGACCCCTCAGCACACTACTATTCGCAGTTTCAATTCCTCAACCATTTTCTCCAGACCGACATCACCTACGAGATGCTCGGCGTAGAACATATGGCAGACTACGAAGAGAGGTTTGATACCCTGTTTTGCCTCGGAGTGTTGTACCACCGTCCCGATCCCATCGGTACACTCAAGTCACTCTATCGCGGTCTCAATCCTGGCGGAGAGTTGATCCTCGATACCTTTATGATCGATGGGGACGATGCGGTCTGCCTCACCCCCCGAGATCGCTATTCCAAGATAGGCAACATTTACTTCATCCCCACGGTCACGGCATTGACCCATTGGTGCTTACGGGCTGGATTTGCGCACGTGGAGGTACTGGAAATACGGAAAACTGACGCCAAAGAGCAGCGCAGAACGGAGTGGATCGCATCCCAAAGTTTGGAAGATTTCCTCGATCCAAACGATCCAAATAAAACCATAGAGGGTTATCCCGCCCCCAAACGCGTCTACATCAAAGCCTCTGTATCCTCTTAATATTTTTTATTTGATTGTGTATTTTATTTTTAAACAAGCTTATTTTGGGTATAAATTCATCTTAGAAGTGAGGGATTCGTCACACTCAATCCAATAGATATCAGATTTTATTCCCTTATACCTCATACAATTTGCAGAAAGTGGGCACGAATACATGAGAATACTCACCGTAGGTTTCGATGACCAAATGTCGCAAGATTTCGAAAAAGAGATCAGTCAATATTTCATTTGCATTGTTGACAATGCACGGAACCTATACGATGCGACAAATTTTACCGATTTTCGTCATTATGAACTGATTATTATTGTTGATGAAGGGATCAAGTTTTCCCTGGAACGCTACATCAATGAAGTCAAACGGAAAAAAATCGAGACCAAAGTGATCATCACGACTGAGCTTATTCACAATCAGGTCGCCTATTTTTCTCTCGGAGTAGATGATGTCATCATCGCACACATCGATGAGCCCGACTTGATCGCGGCACGGGTGCTGGCCAACATGCGCAATCTGCATGGCGAAAAGATCGATGTAGGGAAACTCCTCATCGATATCGCCAACAAAAAGATCGAATACGACGACAAAATCGTCTCCCTCAATGGCAAGACATTTGACATCCTCGCTTTTCTCGCCCTCCGCAAACAGCGGGTTTTTTCCAAAGACGAGATCATCAATGCTCTTTGGGAAGAGCCTGAGTACGTCAGTGACAACACCGTCGAAGTCGCCATCAACCAAATCCGCAAACGCCTCAAAAGTATCCTCGGATTCCAAGTCATCCACACCGTACGTCGCCGTGGCTACAAGTTCGCTTATTGATGCTGCGGTCACTCTTTCCCCTTTTACTCATCGCTTTTTGGCTCATTGGATGCGATGCCACCCGCCCCAACGACCCAACGTCGGGCGATACCAATCGCTCTGCCCCAGACAAAACTGCCCTGTTTGATACCTTTGGTACCGGGTTTGGAGGGAGCGGAAGCTTCCCGTTTCACGACCACGTTTGGATGGACACTTCTGACCTGATTCAGGGGAAGTTTGATCCCTATCAGGATCGCATTACCGACTTCAATCTTTCGGCGTTTACGACACTCTCTCATGCTCTGCAACATGCCAAATTCGTCACGTTTTGGCTTACAAAGGGGTGGCAGGAGAATTGGTTTGACCTCGCAAGCATCCAGACCCTCATCGACCAGGGAAAAATTCCGGTATTTGTCTATTGGTACTTTGGGGATCATCTTGCCGAAGCGGGGTATCTTGCAGACCACAAGGATGATTATGCACGCGATGTCACCCGTGTCGCCACCCTCCTCAAGCACCTCCACGGCACGAAACTCCTGATCCTCGAACCGGAATTCAACAAAGCATCCGTCGTCAATCACCCCGACACCCAAGCCTCCTTCGTCACGACCCTCTCTCATGCGATCGATACCCTGCGATCGGCTCTGCCCGATACCTACTTCTCCCTGGCGATGATGGACACAGGGAGACGCAATGCCCAGACCAAAGACCCCAGCTGCGGCTATGCCAACTGTGCCCTCGGCGATCAGAGTGAATGGGGGCGCAGTGATGCCATCTATACGGCCCTACTCGACAAGCTTGATTTTCTCTCGTTTCAACAGATGGTCGGGCAATTTAGCCGTGATCCTGCCGATCCAGGTAGCTGGAGCAGCCCCCACCCCAAAGCCTACACTGAGCGTGAGATTGGCATCGACTCCCTGCCTGAGCGGCTGGACAATCTCGCCGCCTATCTCAAAGCACACTACCACAAGCCCGTCTATCTCGCCTACCTCGCCATCGCCACCGCTACCTGGCACGACACCAACCACGATCACATCCTCCAAGCCGATGAAGTCAATGCCACTGGCTGGGAGGCGAAGGCATCGGAATTTTATGGACGCTATGCGCACCGGGATCTTTTTGGCTACAGCGTCATGGCACTGTTTGATGATCCGGGACACGACAAGGGTGGGTATCAGTTTTTTATGGAGGACGAATACCACCTCGGCATCGTCAAGAGCCGCACAATCGGGACACAGATCACAGGTGAGATCCAAGGAAAAGGGACGATCCTCGAGAGCGTGTTTCGCTGAGTCGCACTCTTACCCCCGCTCAAACTCATACACCCACTCCACATTCCCCTCTTTGCCCGCCAAGGTGCTGGGGACTTTGTGCTGGATCTTCCATCCCCTATCCTGCGTTGCCGCTTCAAACCGCTCCATCGCCTCCGCAATCGCCACGGCATCCGTCACCACCCCTCGGCTGTCCCGTCGTGCGGTACGTCCCACTTCAAACTGCGGTTTGAACAGGAGGATGATCACCGCCCCCTCTGCCGCCAAAATATCAATCGCCTCGATCACATGCAGCAATGAGATGAACGAGACATCCGAGACGATCACATCGTAACGCCGATCCGAGGCAAAGGTACGGATATCGGTCTCTTCATAGACCCGTACCCGCGCATCCACACGCAGTGATGGGTGGAGTTGATCCCGCCCCACATCGACGCAATCCACCCCAGCAATCCCGTGCTCCAGCATCATTTGAGTAAACCCACCGGTCGATGCACCCACATCGAGGGCAACCTTCCCCGCCAAAGCGACCGGGAACTGCGCAAGGTACCCCTCCAGCTTCTGCGCCGCACGGGAGACATAGTAGCGCCCCGCCGTCACGACGATGGTATCCTGCTCGGTGACTGAGGTGGAGGGCTTGGGGGGCGTGCCATTGACCGCCACACGACCGGATTTGATCGCCTCGATGGCACGGTTGCGGCTCTCGAAGTGTCCAAGTGTGACGAGGTACTTATCCA
>WFMQ01000068.1 GCA_015488995.1 Nitratifractor sp.
GGATTAGGGAAATACGTTGGGGGATATGGTGGGAGAGGTAGCCATGGGGATGGAGCCGAGGCTCCATCCCAAATCATAGCAAGAAAAGAATGCGAAAGATTAGTGGAGGTCTTTCCACTGTGATTTCTTCCACAGGTACGCCAACAGCGTAAAGAAGAAGAAGAACCCAATCACCCATGGGCCGACAGCGGCACGCATAGGCTTGGAGGGGTCTCCGGTCTCTTCGAGGTAGGCGACCACTTTTTCGAAGCC
Organism: Nitratifractor sp.; assembly: GCA_015488995.1. Classification (GTDB taxonomy): domain Bacteria; phylum Campylobacterota; class Campylobacteria; order Campylobacterales; family Sulfurovaceae; genus S017-3. Next base: position 253 of record WFMQ01000068.1, read on the forward strand.
CTCTTTGCTCACACCCACACGCGGCATCGCAGTGCCGGGGAGTTGCGATTGGGGATTTTCGACAAAGTTCTGCATGAACTCTTCGCTACGGGCACGGATCATGATGCTCAAGTCAGGAGGCAGTTTGCCCATGTATTTGGCGAGGTGATCTTGATAATCCGCCACTTTGCCTTGGAACGCCAGCATCTGGGGATCTTGATGGGTCACGATGTTGGGCTTGGTCTTGGGCACATCACCGAGCTGCGTCCATTTGCCGTAGCGGTCTGCGTGACAGCGACCACAGGCAGTGACGAAGGCTTCCTTGGGGGTGATCTCCTTGGGAGCGATCGACTTGAGGTACGCCACGATGTTGGCAGCGGTCTGTGCGTCAGGTGCCACGACAGGCATGGGGTAGACTTTGCCACCTTTGAATTTGTGAGCCACCATCGCCGTATGGACAGGATCCATGATGAAGTGGATCAGGAACTTCTCATCAAAGACGGCACCAGCGTTGCTCAAATCGGGAGGATTGACCCCGTACGCACCGGCAGAAGCCAAAGCATCCATAGGGGCATTCATCTTCTGAGACTTGATGCTGTGGCATCCGGTACAGGCACTGATCATCGCCTTACCCGCTGCAGCATCGCCTTTGGCGGCGACCGCTTTGAGGTCCGGATATTGGAAGTTTTTGAATTCGTAAACGATTTCATTGCCCTTCTCATCCACTTTTTTGTGCATCTGATGGTGAGCATAGGGCTCAACACCGTAGTAGGTAATCAGCGTAAAGAACGCTACGATAGCAAATATTTTAAGCTCTTTCATTATTTTTTACCTCCTACGAGTTTTTCAATTTTGGTAAGGAACGGCAGGATTAGCCACAAGACGATAAACGTAATGGCAGCAATCTTACCAATCATGGCGAACGTAGGATCGGTCGGAGGAAGTTTGCCCATGATGGTCAAGGTAATCATATCGATGAGCAAGATCCAGAACCAGCAGCGGAACGGGCGACGACGATTGGCCGGTGCGACATTGGGGCTGCGATCGAGGAACGGCAAGAGCATGAAAATCACCTGCGCAAAGCCAAACGCCATCAAACCAACATTTTTGGAGAACGGACGGAGGATCTCATAACTCCAAAGGAAATACCACTCAGGATAAATGTGGGTCGGAGTCTTGAGGGGATCGGCTGGGTCGAAGTTGACTGGATCCATCGCAAACTCAAAGTGGTAGAACACGAGGTAGAAGAAGAGGATAAAATAGATCCCCATAATAAACACATCTTTGCTCAAAAAGACGGGGTTGAAAGGGATAATTTTTGCTTCTTTCTTACGTCCAGCTTTCCACAGAGCTGCGGACTCTTCGAAATCAACCTCTTCGCCGTCTTGGTTGTTGACGTGAGGAAGACGCAGGGTGCCGAAGTGCAGGACGATGAGTGCCATGATGATCAACGGCATCAACAGAACGTGCAACATAAAGAAGCGACCGAGGTACGCTTGTCCGGGGACATATCCACCGCGAATCCACTCGACGAGACCATCAAAGTGAAGGGAACCGAGTGAGAAAAGGTTGGTGATAACCATCCCCGCCCAATAACTCATCTGCCCCCAAGGGAGCATGTAGCCTGAAAAAGCCTCAGCAGAGAAACTTACAAACAGAAGCATCCCGCTGAGCCAAATCAGTTCACGCCCTTTTTTGTACGAACCGTAATAGATACCAGTAAACATGTGGATGTAAATGATGAGGAACACCAACGACGCACCCACACCGTGGATATGGCGCCAAAGCCATCCATAGCCCACTTGGGACATGATGGTGTAGTTGACCGCATCAAACGCTTTGCCTGTGTCGGGGATGTAGTACATCAGCAGGAAGATACCGCTGAGTACCAGGATACCAAACGTGGCGGCGAGAACCATCCCCATCGCCCAGAGGAAGTTGATGTTTTTAGGAATCCAATACTCCGTAGAGAGGACTTTTTCGAGGGTGTTGACCCCGAGACGTTGATCCATCCATTTGTTGCTAAATGGGAATGCTTTATCGAAATGTGCCATGCTCTCCCCTTTATGCGACTAAGCCGTCGGCTTTCATTTTCTTATACTCTGGACCCGATTCGCCCAGGACAAGTTTGTTGCCATCGATCTTGAACGGAGGGATGACGAGCGGACTCGGTGGCGGTGACTTGAGTACTTCGCCCGAAGCACTGAATTGTCCACCGTGGCAGGCACATTTGAATTTGTGCTCCTCGCCAAAATAGGCGGGGATACATCCCAGGTGGGTACACAGACCAATGACGACCATGTATTTGCTTCCCCCGATCTCAATCAAACGCTTATCATCGTACGCGTTGGCATCGTTGCCGTTGGGGGCGGAGGCGGGCTTGGCGTTTTTGCCCAGTTTGAGGACAAAGATCGGCTTACCGCGCCACATCTCCGTATTGAGTACATTCTCTTTGGCTGCACTCACATCAATGGTGGTAAATCCACCTGCCTTTACGCTGGGCAAGGGATCCCAAGTGCGCTTGGCGGCATAGAGAGCCCCGAGGGCACCCAGACCGGCAAACGCGCCGAGAGCCTTGCCGAAGAAATCTCTTCGTTCGCTCATAGTCTTCCTTTAGTAGAGTTTTAAACACATTATTATAGGACGATTTCATTTAAAGGGTATTGATGTGAGTCATGTGGGGGAGAATTGTCTTTTTTTTGACAAAACTGTAGCAAAACGTTACAAAAATCACCCGATTATATCTTGGAGTAACTTGGAAGATAAGTGGGGCAAATAGATACGGATCAGCGGGGGAGATTATCCCCGTTGTTTCATCTTGATATAGACATGAAGGATTTCCAAAGCTGCCGGAGTAATCCCACTGATCTGCGAAGCACTTTGGAGGGTGGGAGGGGTGGCTTTTTGAAGTTTCTCGACGATCTCGTTGCTCAGCCCCTGCACCGTCGCAAAATCAAACCCCTCGGGGATCTTGATCCGCATCATGTCGTGCATCCGATCGATTTGGAGCTGCTGTTTTTCGATGTAGCGGTGGTATTTGGCTTCGATGAGTACCTGCTCGAGAACCGCAGCATCGTAGCGGGCAAACGTCGGCAAGATCGTCACCAGCTGCTCCTGCGTCCACTCCCCCCGACCGATCACATCGATCCAGGCGGTTTTGTCGTTGATCTTCTCGTGACCGATGGCGGCGAGTTGTTCGAGGAAGGCTTTGGTGGGGGTAGCGTGGTGTTCTCGTAGCCACGTCAGGGCTTCGTCAATGGCTACTTTTTTGGCTTCGACCCTCTCGGCCATTTTCGGATCGAGCAGGCCAAGCTCCCGCCCATAATGGCTCAGCCGCACATCGGCATTGTCTTCTCGTAACAACAGACGGTATTCGGCGCGAGAAGTAAACATCCGGTAGGGCTCTTGGGTGCCTTTGGTCACGAGATCGTCGATCAGCACGCCGATATAGGCTTCATCTCGCCCGAGGACAAGCGGCTCTTTTCCTTGGACTGACAAGGCAGCGTTGATCCCCGCCATGAGCCCTTGGGCTGCGGCCTCTTCGTAGCCGGTCGTGCCGTTGACCTGCCCCGCCCAGTAGAGATGGGGGATGGTCTGGGTCTCGAGGGTGTGGCGCAGCTCGGTGGGCTGGATGTAGTCGTACTCGATGGCATAGCCGTAGCGGACGATCCGGGCATTTTCCAGCCCAGGGACGGAGCAAATCATGGCCAACTGCACGTCCGTCGGGAGGGAGGTGCTCATGCCGTTGAGATAGTACTCGGTCGCTTCGCGCGTCTGAGGCTCGACGAAGATCTGGTGCCGGGGACGGTCCCGAAACCGGTCGATCTTGTCCTCGATACTGGGGCAGTACCGAGGCCCTACCCCCTCGATCTGACCGCTGAAAAGCGGGGCTCGGTGGAAATTGTTCTCAATGATGGCGTGGGTGGTTTCATTGGTGTACGTCACATAGCAGGGCATCTGATCGGGGGCGAAATCCTCCCGATCGGTGCGAAACGAAAAGGGGATCGGCTCTGCGTCACCCCCCTGCTCTTCCATCACCGAAAAGTCGATGCTCTCCCCGGCGATCCGGGCACACGTCCCCGTCTTGAGCCGCCCGATCTCCAGTCCGAGGGAGCGCAAATACTCCGCCAGCTCAATCGAGGCAAACTCCCCCTGCCGTCCGGCGGCGTGTTGTTGCGCTCCGATGTGGACTTTGCCCCCGAGGAATGTCCCGGCGGTGATGATGACCCGTTGGGCTCCATAGACATCGCCCAGCTGAGTGGTGACACCGGTGACGATCCCCTCTTCCATCTTCAGACCCGTGACGATCTCCTGCTTGACTTCCAGATTGGGGGTATTCAAGATCACATCGCGGGCGACGATCCGATAGCGATCCATATCGATCTGAGCCCGAGAGCCCCGGACAGCGGGTCCTTTGGAGAAGTTGAGCAGTCGAAACTGCAACCCCGTCGCATCGGTGATCCGCCCCATCTCCCCACCAAGCGCATCCACCTCTTTGACGAGGTGCCCCTTGGCCAACCCACCGATAGCCGGGTTGCAGCTGCTCGCTCCGATCTGCTCGACCAGCATCGTGATCAACAGTGTCCGTACCCCCATCCGCGCTGAGGCCAGCGATGCTTCGATCCCTGCATGCCCTCCGCCGATGACGATCACATCAAATTGTTCCATTGCACACCCTACTTTGTGTTATAA
>WFMQ01000069.1 GCA_015488995.1 Nitratifractor sp.
GGGACTTCAGCCCCGTCCAATGTTTGCCCATATTGTGAGGCAGGGCTTGCCGCTTTGCTCTGCGGGGCCAAAGCCCCTGCTCCGAAACATTACTGCGGCATACACTGTTGGATCGCCTGCATCGACTGTGCATTTTTGATGCAGGGGATCGCCGCTTCGAATTGGTCGATCTCTTTGAGCATTTTCTGTTTATCCGCCGCACTCCAGCTCGTCAAATGATCTTCGCGATTCTCGGGGAACATTTGGTTGCCTTTGTCCACACATTGGTTGGCTGCCTTGAGTGTGCTGGCCGCACCGAAGCACCGCTTGGCGAAGGCAACCGTGCGCTCTTGGTGGAGGATTTTTCGTTTGACTTCGGGGAGCATCGCCATACTCATGGCATTCATGACGTTTTTTTGCTGATCGGCGTTCATCGGAGTGCCAGGGGCGATTCGCTGCTGACGTTTGGCTGCGTCAAACGCTGTTCGTTTCTGCTGGAGTTGACGGATCATTTGCTGGGTCTGCTCGGGGCTCATCCCTCCAGCATCGGTGGGGAGTTTCTGCTGAGGGAAATCAGGCAGGCGGAAGCTGCTCTTGGGGATGGTGATGTCAAATTTTGCTTCGGTCGCCACTTCGGTACGCTGGATGCCGAGGACATTGGTGGTGACCTTCAGCGGAACGCCTTTGTAGAGACACTGGGTGGCGACCCGCATTTTCCACACGTCGCAGGTGTAGCCGGCTATGGTCTCCTGTCCGACTTTGTGGCCACCCATTTGACGGAGCATTTTCTCCCCCATCCCAGGGATATTTTGGTTGGCTGCGGCGATCATCAGTGCCATACCGGGGACGTTCATCTCCATGATCCGCTTGCGGTTGAAATCCACCTGCGTCGCTTTGGTGCCATTGAGGAGGGTCATGTGATGTTTTTTGTCCACTTTTTCATTGCCAAAGATGTTCATTTTCGAGACGCTGACCTCTTCGCTCAGCTCCCGGAAACCGTATTGGTCAAAGATCAGCTGTTTTTTTCCTTTGAGCTTCTGCGTGGTACCCATGATGTTGCCGCTGCCTTGGATAGTATAGGTGACTTTGCCGCTCTTGACGAGGTATTTTTTGTAGGTCTTCTCTCCGCCGTAGAGAGGCGAGAGGGCGACGAGGGCTGCGATGAAGATGAGAGGGGTGCGTGGATGGAAGAGAGTGTGCATGATAACCCTTTAAAATAGATTGGGATAGATTGGGATTATTTTACCATAAATATTGGGAAAAAGTGTGACATATCAAAAAAATAGAACCTTTTTACCCATTCCCAGTATAATACGCCATCCAACCAAGGAGAGGCTGATGCCCTACTATATACTATTTGACACCGAAACCACGGGAAATGGCGACAAAGATCGCATCATCCAAGTGGGGGCCATGGTGGTCAAGAGCCGCCACGACGTGGAAGTGATCGATGAACTGTGTCGTACTGAGGTGCCCATCAGCGTCGAGGCGATGGAGGTGCATGGGATTACGCCGGATGTGATCGAGGGCAAGCCCCTTTATGCCGAGACGACGTTTGCCCAGCGGATTGGGGAATTGAATGTGCCGGAGAATTACCTGATCGCCCACAACATCGACTTTGACCTTGGTATGATCGAAAAAGAGGGCTTCCAAAATACGATGCAGCTCATCGACACCGTTCGGTGTGCCCGCCATCTCCTCCCTGATCTGCCTGCCCACCGACTCCAGTACCTCCGCTACGCACTCGGACTCTACCAAGACGAAGCCGCTGAAGCTGCCAAGCTCGGTGTCACCGTCAAAGCCCACGATGCCATCGGGGATGTGCTGATCTTGAAACTCCTCTTCTCGTATCTCATCCAAAAAGTCCGGGAGACCTTCCCCGAAGATAACCCGGTAGAGAAGATGGTCGAGCTCACCCGCACGCCGGTGATGATTCGCACGTTCAAATTCGGCAAATACAAAGGGGAGTCGATCGAAGAGATCGCCGCCAAAGACCCTGGCTACCTCGCTTGGATGCGCAAAAATCTCGATCTCGATGAGGACATGCGTCACACATTGGATGCCTATCTTCATTGAAAATACGGTATATTTGCAGAAAAATAAGGCAAATATGTGAACGAAATGGAGCAGGTCGGACAACATGATGGGGGGCATCTGCCCTATCTTGAGATGGGCACTGGCTTTATGATCGGGCTCTCGGTCGGCTATGTTGTCAAAAAGAGTTTCAAGCTGATCTTGCTGTTGATGGGCTTGGTCATCATCGGTATGTTTCTTCTCGAGAGTCAGGGGATCATCACCCTCAATGAAGCTTCTCTGGACCAGAGCGTCTCTCTCGGTGTCGAGGCCTTCAAACATTTTCTTGCCTTCCTTCGGGATCGCCTCGGTGAGCTCAAACTGGCCGGAGGCGCGAGTGCCATCGGTGGGTTTGTCGTCGGCTTGAAGATGGGTTGAGATGCTGGTACATATCTGTTGTGCGGTCGATAGCCACTATTTCCTCCAGAAACTTCGTGATGACTACCCCGATGTGACATTGACGGGGTATTTTTATGACCCCAACATTCATCCCTACAGTGAATACCACCTCCGGCTGCTCGAAGTCCGGCGCAGTTGTGGGCAATTGGGGATCGAGCTGATCGAGGGTGAATACAATATGGAGGGGTGGCTCTCGGCCGTTCGGGGGCTGGAGCATGAGCCTGAAAAAGGAGCCCGGTGCAGCGTCTGCTTCGACCACCGATTTGAGGCAAGTGCCCAAAAGGCGGCGGAGCTCGGAGAGAGCACCTTCACCTCCACTCTCCTCACCTCCCCCAAAAAATCCCTCGACCAGCTCCGCCGTTCCGGTGAGGAGATCGCGGCACGGTTTGGGATCGCTTTTGTCGCGCCCGATTACCGCAAGGCATCTGGAACTCAGGAGCAAAATGTCCTGGCCAAAGAGGCCAAACTCTATCGGCAAGATTATTGTGGATGTGTGTTTGCTCTCGGGCAACAGCGGGCACAGCAAGAGCGGATCGCCGATGAGCTGATGAGCCCAATTTCAGGTCAGATCCAGCCCGAATCGATCGAAGAGCGGATCGCCCTGTACGAACAGCGGATCAACCTCGAGGGGGAGAACCGCCCCTATACGATTGTCAAAGAACGTTTCCTCAATTGGCGTCTCATGCATGCTCGCCTCACGGTGCGAGGTCGCCCTACCCCGGTACACATCCTCCCCTACTCTACCCTCAAAAAAAGCTACACACGGGGGCGGGTGGAGCAGCAGGTGCAGGGGATCGCATATCTGAGCCGTGATGCGGTGAAGTTTGTAACCCTTGCGGAGTACAACCGTAGGATGCGGTCAGAGTATTCGGATGTAACGTCATTGATCTTCTCCCCTCCCCCATTTGAGGCAGAAGTGGCACTGCGCCGCTCGTGGGTGGATGCTGCGTATGATCTGAGTACGCTGTGTGTCGTCGAGAGTCTCCCCGCCAACAAGATAGAGCTTTGGCTGGAGGCAGAGACCTACGAGGATGTCCGTGAGCGATTGATCCAGTTCTAAATCCCCAAATCCGTCAATAGAAAAAAGCATTAGTCGCAATCATCGTCTCCATGGGCTTTACGTAAAATCATCGCCGAACCTACGGGTGCGACTCAAATTTTACGCAAAACCCATGAATACGAGCATCACAGCTACTGCAGATTTTCTATTGACGGATTTGGGGAATCGGCGGTTAATCGCCGATTTACTTCTTTTGGGTAGAATAGTGGACTTAATTATAGAAATTTCCTCCAAGGACATCGCGTGCAATACGATATCAACGCCATCAAAAAAATCCTTCCCCACCGCTATCCGATCCTTCTCGTGGATCGTGTGACTGAGCTTACCCTCAATGAATCGATCGTCGCCTATAAAAATATTACGGCTACTGAGCCGGTCTTTGAGGGGCACTTCCCCGATCAGCCGATCTACCCTGGGGTCTACATGATCGAAGGGATGGCTCAGGCTGGGGGGATTCTCGCTTTTGAGAGCCACACCAAAGAGAACATCAATATGCACGGTAAAATCGTCTACTTCATGAGCATAGACAAAGCCAAATTCCGCGTCCCCGTCACCCCCGGTGATCGCTTGGAATATCGCGTTGAAGTGACCAAAAAACGCGGAAACATTTGGCAATTTGTCGGCAAAGCGTATGTCGAGGAGACGCTCGTCGCCGAAGCCGAGCTCAAAGCCATGGTCGCGGATAAGTAGGTGATGATGAAGAAATGCAGCTTTTGCGAAAGCATCGAACGGGATGAAAATCCGCTCATCGCGGGTCACAACGCGTACATTTGCTCCAACTGTGTGGTCTCCGCCCACAAAATCCTTTTTGGGGAAG
>WFMQ01000070.1 GCA_015488995.1 Nitratifractor sp.
CTATAATACACCCAAAAAAAGAGGCATCCCCCATGCACACCATCGACCACCGCAAAAAAATGATCATCATGAGCGCCATTATGGCCTCGATGCTCTTCTCGGCACTCAACCAGACCACCATCGGTACCGCCCTGCCCCGGATCATTGCCGATCTCGGGGGGATGGCGTACTTCAGCTGGGTATTCACCGCGTACATATTGGCAGCTTCTATCCCGGCGGTGGTGGTAGGGCGAGTGTCGGATGTGTATGGGCGCAAACCGTTTATCCTCGCGGGGCTCATTGTCTTTTCGATCGGGTCGTGGCTGTGCGGGCTCTCGGAGAGCATCGTCCAGCTGATCGCCTTTCGCGCCGTGCAAGGGATCGGCGGGGGGATCATCATGGCGACGACCTTCGCAGCGGTGGGAGATCTGTTTGTCCCCCGTGAGCGGGGCAAATGGCAGGGGATGCTCGGAGCGATGTTTGGGCTGGCAAGTGTCTTTGGACCCGCACTGGGTGGCTGGATCGTCGATCGCTGGCACTGGCACTGGGTGTTCTGGATCTTCATGCCGATGGGATTGATTGCCTTTGGGATGATTTGGTATCTGTTTCCTGCCAAGACCCGCCACGAGGCGCATACGGTGGACTACCTCGGTGCGGTGCTGCTCACCGGGCTCATCGTCCCGCTGCTGCTGGCGTTCAGCTTCGCCGGACACCAGTATGCGTGGGGGAGCCCGATGGTGATCGGACTGATAGGGGCTTCCGTGCTCTCGTTTGGCTTGTTTGTCTGGGCCGAGCGTCGGGCGACCGATCCGATCCTGCCGCTCTCTCTCTTTGCCAATCCCACTTTCACCCTCTCCAATACCATCACATTTCTCATGGGGGCGGGGATGTTCGGGGCGTTGATCTATCTGCCGCTCTTTTTGCAAGGGGTACAGGGGTACACGGCGATGCACTCGGGGATGATGATGGTACCGATGACCCTCTCGCTGGTGGGAGCCAGCATCCTCAGCGGACGGCGAATGTCCCGCACCGGACACTACCGCTCGCTGGCACTGGTCGGGATGGCGATGACCACAATCGGGCTCTATCTCCTCTCACTGGCGACGGAGACGAGTGGCTTGGGAGTCCTGATCGGTATCGTGATGCTCATCGGTGCCGGACTCGGGGTGGGGATGCCGGTGTTTACCCTCGTGGTACAAAATGCCCTCGAGCACCGCTACCTCGGTGTCGCCACCGCCAGTGTGCAGCTGTTTCGTCAGCTCGGCGGCACCATCGGCGTGGCACTCATGGGCACTCTGCTCAACCACTCCGTCACCCGCAACGTCACCGAAGGGCTCCGCACCATCTCAAGCACCGACACGCTACCTCCCGATCTCCTCGCACGCTTCGCCAACCCCCGAATCCTCGTCAACCCTGACGCGCTCAAACACATCACCACTACCCTCCCCTCGCAGGATCAGCCCCTCATCCATATCCTCATCGACACCCTCCGTCATGCACTCGAAGGGGCACTCTCACATGTCTTCATCAGTGCTTCGCTTGCCTTAGCCGTCACCGTTGTACTGGTCATGTTTTTGAAGGATATTCCTCTGCGGGAGAGCATGGATCTTCCGGATCAATCAGCAACACAGGATAACATCATCCATACATCCCCTTGAGTGCGACCATCGAGCCGAACACCACAATCGTCATCCCACCAAAAAGTCGGGTGTAGTGTCGATTGCCGATCATGATCGCCACCACGTTGCCCGCCAAAGTACTGGTGATGAGCAATCCAAACAACACAAACATCAGACGAACAACCTGCGTCGGAAGCTCCATCGGTGGCTCATCCGGCAGCACAAATGTCTGCAGTCCCACCACCACAATCCACACATACAACACTACCGAAAAGAAAAAAGCCCAAAATAAAAACTGTATCTTGCCGCTTCGGTGGGTCATGGCATGATCCTTTTTGTCCCTATTGTATACCAAGAAGGCTGACACTCGAGATAAACTCGGCGGGCATTGCTCCAATCAGGAGTAGGGACTTCAGTCCCGTTATGCAGGACTGAAGTCCTGCCTTCCTAATAATTTTACGGTGAGCTCACCAAATGACTGAAGGTAAAGAATGGAGAAGAGGAAAATAAGGAAGGTGAGGAAGGTAAAGATAGAGAGGATCTTCCCCGCTGGAGGTGGGGAAGAAGGGGTGCTTAGAACTCCCCTGAGGCGGCTTTGTCCATCATGGTGTAGAGGATATGCTTGACCTTGTTACCCTCTTCGAGCATATAAGGGGGGAGTGTGTATCCGCCGTGGATCATCATGTCCATGTCCAGCGCATAGAGCCAGTAGCGATGATTGGCATCTTCCATGACGACGATCCGGCACGGGAGGTAGGCACCGTATGCCATAGAGAATTTGACCATATCGACGGCGATGTTGGGGTGGCAGTAGCTCAAGACACGCACGTAAGGCTGCTTCTTGCCGGTGCGGGCTTCGACCTCTTTGGAGAGGGGGAGATCCCCGACGGGCTTGATCCCCATTTCGTTGGCAACACTGTTGAGCGATTCGACGATATCATCGGGGCTGACCCCCTCCTCGACTTCCACTTTGTGGACGGTAGCCTTGGCGATGTCTCCGGTCTTGATGAGCGTACCGATCATATGCGTATAGACATCTTTGGCTTTGGGGTCAAAGTCCTTGACCAAAATACCAGTGTAGAGTATCCCTACTACAGCCAGTACACCGATGATTGCAAAAAGCGTTTTGAGTGCTTTCATGTTGTTCTCCTTTGGGTTTTTGTATCGAAATGGTAGTATAAAATCTATTAAAATAATATTAAAACATAATTAATAATTATTCTATTTTACACTTTGTCACCAAACGTATCCTAATGATACCTCCAATAATGGGTATTTTTTAAGAGACTGGCAAGAGAAATAGGAGTAAACTTATCCAACGCAAATAGGCGTGCTGCACGCAATACAGCTGTCGTACCGGTGAGCGATCTGCACCGACCGTTCACCGGACAATGCTTCGCACCAAAAGGAGACATCATGGCCAGTATCATCGAAGGGTACTTGGGGAAACGGGTTGACGGGACCAAGAGCCGTATGCCGGCGCGATTGGACCGTTGGCAGAGTTGGAGTGGTCTCATCTTGGGACTCTTTATCGTCGGACATATGTTTTTCACCTCCTCGATCCTACTGGGTCAGAAGGCGATGTACCTTGAGAGCAAACTGTTCGAGGGGAGCTTCTTCCTCGACACGCCTCAGCCGATACTCGTCAGCATCTCGGCAATGATTGTCCTGATACTGTTTGTGATCCATGCGGCGTTGGCGATGCGGAAGTTCCCCTACAAATGGAAAGAGTATAAAGTACTCAAAACCCATGCCTTCAGTCTGGGGCACACCGACACAATCCTCTGGATGGTGCAAGCTTTGACGGGGTTTGTGATGTTTTTCCTCGGATCGGTGCACCTGTGGATGATGATCTCCATCCCGGACAAAATCGGCCCGTATGCCTCGGCCGATCGTATCTACAGCGACCATATGGGGTGGCTCTATACCCTGCTGATGGCTGCGGTGCTCCTCCATGCCGTCGTCGGTCTCTACCGACTCAGCGTCAAATGGGGGATCGGGGTCGGATCGGTTCCACGGGAAGGGCGCCGACGCAATAAAAAACTGATGTGGATAGCCCTTGCCTTTTTTGCCGTGATGGGGTACAGCGCACTCGCGACGTATTGGGTATCGGGCTACCACCACCGGGATCAGTATGGAGAACGCTACCGTCCCCCCTCCACCCCCCTCACCGCCCACACAGGAGATCCGTCATGAAGATTCAGTATTGCGATGCCCTCGTCATCGGGGGAGGTCTGGCGGGTCTGCGTACGGCCGTCGCGACTCAGGAAAAAGGTCTGAGCACCATCGTCCTCTCCCTCGTCCCGGTCAAACGCTCCCACTCCGCCGCTGCCCAGGGCGGGATGCAAGCAAGCCTCGCCAACAGTGTCATGGGCAAAGGGGACAACGAAGATGTCCACTTCGCCGACACGGTCAAAGGGAGCGACTGGGGGTGCGACCAGGAGGTGGCACGCATGTTTGTCACCACCGCCCCCAAGGCGATCCGGGAACTGGCCAGCTGGGGGGTGCCGTGGACGCGGGTCAAGCGGGGCGACCGCAGCGTCGTAATCAACACCGAACGCACCACCATCACCGAAGCCGACGATGCCCACGGGCTCATCAGTGCTCGGGACTTCGGTGGCACCAAAAAATGGCGCACCTGCTACACATCAGATGCCACGGGTCACACCATGCTCTTCGGGGTCGCCAACCAAGCCCTCAAAGACGATGTTGATATCCGCGAACGCAAAGAACTCCTCTCTCTGATCCACAAGAATGGCCGCTGCTACGGTGCGGTCGTCCGGGATCTCATCGACGGAGAACTTGAAGCCTACATCGCCAAAGTAACCAATATTGCGACCGGAGGCTGGGGGCGCGTCTACCGCACCACCACCAATGCCGTCATCTGCGAAGGCACCGGACAAGCGGCCGTACTCGAAACGGGTGTCTGTACGCTCGGCAACCCCGAAGCGGTACAGTTCCACCCCACCCCCATCGTCCCCTCCGGTATCCTCCTCACTGAAGGGTGCCGGGGAGACGGTGGCGTACTGCGGGATGTGGACGGCTACCGCTTCATGCCCGACTACGAACCGGAGAAAAAAGACCTCGCCTCGCGCGATGTCGTCAGCCGCCGCATGATGGAGCACATCCGCAAGGGCAAAGGGGTTCCCTCTGTCTTTGGCGACCATCTCTGGCTCGACATCTCCATCCTCGGACGGGAGCACATCGAGAAAAACCTCCGAGATATCCAAGAGATCTCCATGACATTCAACGGCATCGACCCTGCCGACGAAGGCCCCAAAGGGTGGATGCCTGTCCGCCCAGCTCAACACTACAGCATGGGAGGTATCCGCACC
>WFMQ01000071.1 GCA_015488995.1 Nitratifractor sp.
ACATAGATCCGATTGGCGAAGCGTCCCACCTCAGCACCCATGCGGGGACGCTTGGTTTTGTCCCGATCCCCTCCAGCGCCGAAGACGACCGTGATCTCTTGATCCTTGAGGCTCTCGAGGACATTACGGATCCCGTCATCAGTATGGGCGAAATCGACGATCACCAATGGATCGGTGCTCACCACTTCCATCCGACCACTCACCCCGCCAAAATTTTCGACCACATCGCACACATCCTGAAGCGGTTTCCCCGTGAGGATCTTGGCAGCAGAGACGGCTGCGGTGAGGTTGAACAGGTTGAAAAATCCCATAAGATTGGAGTGGAAAGTCGCCTCTTCGTTGAAGTAGCGTATCCCAGCGGTGATGCCTCCCCGCAATGTGTAGGCGATGACGCTGAAGGTCGCCGGAGCATCGACACCGTAGCTGTAGGAGTTTTTCGCATTGTATTCGATGTGCTTGATGTCGTCTTTGTTGAGAAGCTTGGGGGCATCGTCGGTAAAAAAGCGGCTCTTGACGCGGCGGTACTCCTCGATCGTCCCATGGTAATCGAGATGGTCACTCGTGACGTTGGTGTGGATTTTGAGGGCAAACGTGATCCCCTCGATCCGTCGCTGATGGATCGCATGGGAGCTCACCTCCATCACAAAATGGGAACACCCATGCTCCAAGGCACGGTGCATGTTGTGCATGGTCTCGAGGATGGAGGGGGTGGTCATGCTCTTTTCGTCCAGCCGTTTGTCGCCGGCAAAAAATCCCCGGGTTCCCTGCAGGGCACAGGGGGCTTCGAGATCGTTGAGAAATGAGTAAAGTAAAGCCGCCGTGGTCGTCTTGCCGTTCGTACCGGTAATCCCCACCGTTTGCAATGCTTCCAGCCCCCACAATGCCGAAAGCTCCTCGGGGGTGATGGACACAGGTCTCCCATCAAGGGCTTCATAATAGGGGGTGTTTTGTGCCGTCTTGAGGAAGAGGGTCTGCGCGTCGATCTCCGTCGTATTGTCGGTCAGGGCTTGGTACCCCTCATGGCTAAAGGCGATACGCACTACGCATCCTTTGGGATGAGCCGGTACAAGGCGTAAATGTCTTGATCGTAAGCAGGATCCCCTGCCATCGCATCGAGATAGCCCAACACCATGCTGTAATACCCTGCCCCGATGAGGCGTTGCATGAAGTCGATAAAATCCTCTTTGGTTGTGATGATTACTTTGGTGGAGAACATGATATCCTCAAAGGCGTGCTTGAAGTCCCCTTTGTCCTCAATCGTTTGAATGAAGTCGGCGTAGGCAATCCCATTCTCATACACGGGGTCTTGGTGCGAAGCCCCAAAGGCCTGCTGGATCACGACCCGTGTCGAGTGGATTGCTTGCATGAGATTACTGATCACTTCATCCGCATCGGTATTGGATCGCTTGATCACTTGATAGTAATCAAACAATGCCTGTGCATCTTCATCATTTTCCAACCCCATATCGCTGAGATAGGCACCAACCTCTGCTTCCTGAAACTGAGGGTGATCCTTGAGAATCAATCCATAAATTTTCAGAGCATTGTTGTAATCTTTCCGCAAAAATTGTTCTTCGGCACGCTGTAATAAAACTTGTGTGTTGTTCATCGGTACGGAGTGCTCCTTATGGTTTATCAGAGTATTTTACACTATTTATCCAAAGGATAACCCCAAATCCGTACATAGAAAATCTGCAGTAGCTGTGATGCTCGTGTTCATGGGGTTTGCGTGAAATTTGAGTCGCACCCGTAGGTTCGGCGATGATTGTACGGCAAGCCCATGAATACAATGATGGTGGCTCATGCTTTTTTCTATGTACGGATTTGGGCACGGAGTGCCAAAGGTGAATCGGAGATAAAAAGAAGAAGGGTTTACCGAGCGCAGAGGCTCGGGAAACAGAAGGATTATACCAGCTCGATGATCGCCATCGGCGTGGCGTCACCCCGGCGGGTGCGGGTCTTGATGATGCGGGTGTATCCGCCGTTGCGCTCTTTGTACTCGGGTGCAATCTCTTCGACCAGTTTTTGGGTGCTGGCTTTGCACTGGAGCTGTGCAAAAATCGCACGGTGCGCGTTGGAGTCACCGGCAGAAGCCTTGGTGATCAGTCGCTCATAATAGCGACGAAGCTCTTTGGCTTTGGGAAGCGTTGTTTCGATGCGGCCGTGCTCGGTCAGCGCGATCGAAAGGTTTTTCAACAGCGCGGCACGGTGAGCGGAGGTACGGCTCAGTTTGCGATAACCATGCTTATGTCTCATGGGAGTCCTTTTATGCTTTTAGTTGTTCTAATTTTTTGGTCAGTGATGTGCGAATGGCTTCCGGCAAAACATGATCCTCACCGAAACCCTGCTCATTCAGACACTCTTTGATCTCATCGAGTGACTTTTTGCCAAGGTTCTTAATGTTCTTAAGTTCGTTTTCACTCATGAGCACCAATTCTCCAAGGTACTTGATCCCAGCACGATCCAGCGAATTGAAACTGCGGGCACTCAATCCGAGGAAATCGACCCCTACGAGGAAAGGCTTGAGCTCATTGCCACTGCTTTTACGGGTGGGGGTACTCTCGATATCGACATCCAGTACACCGTTGAAGACGGACATTTGCTTGCTCATGGTGTTGAGCGCATTGGCAAACGCTTCGACCGGGGCGATTTGCCCATCGGTCTCGATGTCAAAGACGATCTTTTCATAGTCAGGATTGTCCTCGACAAGGACATTCTCGATGGCGTAGTTGGCTTTGCGGACTGGCGTAAAAAACGCATCCAGTGCGATACTCCCCTCAGCGACATCGTCGGCAAGGTCTTCACTCGGAACGTATCCAATCCCTTTGGCAATCTCGATGGTAAAGTTTAGCTCTGCATCTTCATTCAAGGTAGCCAAAATCACTTCGCGGTTGATGACATCGACCTGATCGTTGATCAGATCAGCAGCCGTGACCTCTCTGGGGCCTTTAAAAGTATAGGTTACGCTGGCACGATCCAGATCGTTCTTGATCTGGAAGCGGATGCTCTTGAGGTGGATGATGAACATCGCCACATCTTCATGCATACCCCGGATCGAATCAAACTCGTGTGCTGCCCCTTCGACTGCAAGCGAAATCGGTGCGAAGCCGATCGAGCTACCGAGGATCAAACGTCGCAAAGGGTGCGCCAAGGTCACCGCGTAGCCGTTTTCAAAAGGGTACGCGACGACCTGTGCATTGTTTTCACTGATCTCTTTGACTTCGACTTCGGTTGGCAGGAAAGGTGCAACTTTAATTTTTTTCATGGGCTAACCTTTTGGATTACTTGGAGTACAACTCGACGATCAAGCGCTCTTCTACCGGGATCGATACCTCTTCTCTCTCAGGGATACGGGTAAAGAGTCCAAACAGTTTCTCTTTGTCCACATCTACCCACTCGACCATGCCGGTTTGGTTGGTCAGCTCAATGGCGCGAAGAATCTGGACATTGGTCTTGCTCTTCTCGCGGATCTCTACCTTCTGGCCAGGCTTGACACGGTACGAAGGGATGTCAACACGCTTGCCGTCGACGAGGACGTGACCGTGGTTGACAAACTGGCGTGCCGCTGCCCGTGTGGTCGCAAATCCCATGCGGTACGCGACGTTGTCCAAACGCTGCTCAAGGAGGGTGATCAGGAGTGAACCTGTGTTCCCCTCACGGCGGTTGGCCTCAGCAAACAGGGCACGGAATTGCTTCTCGCTCACACCGTACATGAATTTTGCTTTTTGCTTCTCACGCAGCTGGAGACCGTATTCACTGATCTTCGTGCGTCGCTGTCCGTGCTGACCCGGTGCATAGGGGCGCTTCTCAAGGGCACTTTTGCCCGCAAGGCGTCGCTCACCTTTGAGTCCGAGATCGACACCCAGTCGTCTCTCAAGTTTTTCAACTGGACCTCTGTATCTTGCCATAGTATTACCTTTTGTTCTCTCTGTTCTGATTAAGCATTGACCAACAATGCTAACGCTATCTAAAGGGCTACGTTTCTAATCCGTGGGAATTAGACGCGACGCTTTTTAGGTGGGCGGCATCCATTGTGGGGAAGAGGCGTGATGTCTTTGAACCATGTCACGCGAATCCCTTCGACGGCACCGATCGATTTGACGGCGGTGTCACGCCCCGATCCTGGGCCTTGGACTTTGATCCCGACCTCTTTGATGCCGTGTTCCATGGCTTTGGCCATCGCGTCATCGACCGCTTGCTGTGCGGCATACGGAGTCGATTTCTTGCTCCCCTTGAAGCCCAAGGCTCCGGCACTGCTCCAGGCAAGTACGTTGCCCATCTCATCGGTGACAGTAATCACAGTGTTGTTAAACGTAGCTGCGACGTAGACGACACCTTTTGCGATATTCTTTTTTGCTTTTTTCTTTGCCATTCTCTGCGACTCCTACTTACGCTGCGCCGACGGTTTTACGCTTGCCCTTACGGGTACGTGCATTGGTCTTGGTCTTCTGCCCACGGACGGGCAGTCCGCGACGATGTCTCAGTCCACGGTAATTCCCCAGATCCATGAGACCTTTGATGTCCATGGCGACTTTCTTGCGTAAGTCCCCTTCGACCTGATAGTTGTCCTGGATCTCTTTACGGATGACCGCTGCTTCGGCATCGGTGAGTTCGTGTACCCGCTTGTTGTAGTCGATACTGGTCGCATCGAGAATCTTGCGTGATGTGGTCAGACCGATTCCGAAGATGTAGGTCAACGCATATTCCATTCGCTTGCTTTTCGGCAAGTCAACCCCTGCAATACGAGCCATACTTATCCTTGTCTCTGTTTGTGTTTTGGATTTTTACAAATCACGCGGACGACGCCTTTGCGCTTGATGATTTTACAGTCATCGCACATTTTTTTGACCGAGGGTCTTACCTTCATAGAGGCTCTCCTGATG
>WFMQ01000072.1 GCA_015488995.1 Nitratifractor sp.
CGCCACCCTTCAGGTCGAGCGCGAAGCCCTCAAAATGGAAGAGAGTGAGAAAAATACGGCTCGCATCGAAGAGATCGCCCGAGAGGTGGCCGACCTCGAAGAGAAGAAAATGATGCTGCAAGAGAAATTTGAGCAGGAGAAAGCGATCTTCAACCAAATCGCTGAGATCAAGAGCACCATCGAATCGCTCAAAGTCCAGACTGAGCAAGCCAAGCGGGAAGGGGACTTCAACCGCGCCGCCGAGATCGAGTACGGTCAGATCCCGGCGGAGCAGCAGAAGCTCACCGAGATCGAAGCACGGTGGAGTGAGATGATGAAGGAGGGCACCCTGCTCAAAAACTCGGTCGATGAAGAGATGATCGCCAGCATCGTCGGCCGCTGGACAGGGATCCCGGTCAACAAAATGCTCCAGAGTGAGAAGGACAAAATCCTCCACATCGAGGCGGTGCTCAACGAAGAGGTCGTCGGGCAAAACGAAGCCCTCAAAGCCGTCGCCCGTGCCATCAAGCGCAACAAAGCCGGCCTGAGCGATGTCAACCGTCCCATCGGGAGCTTCATGTTCCTCGGGCCCACCGGCGTGGGCAAGACGCAGGTCGCCAAGACGCTGGCAAAATTCCTCTTCGACTCGGAGCGATCGTTGATTCGGATCGATATGAGCGAATACATGGAGAAGCACGCCGCGAGTCGCCTCGTCGGTGCACCCCCAGGGTATGTCGGCTACGAGGAGGGGGGACAGCTCACCGAAGCGGTGCGCCGCAAACCCTACAGCGTGGTGCTCTTCGATGAGATCGAGAAAGCACACCCCGATGTGTTCAATACATTATTGCAGGTGCTCGATGACGGGCGTCTGACCGATAACAAAGGGGTGACGGTGGATTTCAAAAACACCATCATCATCATGACGAGCAACATCGCTTCGGACAAGATCATGGAGTTCAACGATCCCGAAGACCGCCGCAAAGCGGTCAACGATGAGCTCAAACTGGCGTTTAAGCCTGAGTTCCTCAACCGACTCGATGACATCGTGATCTTCAATCCGCTCGATCTGGCGGCGATCACACAGATCGTGGATATCCTCTTCCGCACGATCGAGAAGAAGCTCTCTGAGCGCAACATCACCGTCGCGCTCACCCCAGCGGCCAAAGCCTACATCGCCGAAGCTGGGTTTGATCCCGTCTACGGTGCTCGTCCGCTCAAGCGTGCCCTCTACGAAGTGGTCGAAGACCGCCTCGCCGAACTGATCCTCGAGGACAAAGTCACCGAGGGGAGCCGTGTCGAGTTTGACGTGCAGGATGGGGAGGTGGTTGCGCGGTTTTAGCGCTGTTGCCACTTAAATATTTCGAGGATGAGGATTTTCTCCTCCTCGACTTTATAAATAACGGTATAGCCTTGATGGATAAGGTCTCGATATGCTTTGTCTTTGTGAATGAAGCGTAAGATAGAGAAAAGTTGCTCCATGTAAAGCGGCTTTTTCTCAATGGTCATCGAGTGATTCCCAGTTCTTTTCTGAAAAAACCTTCCATTTCTTTTTCGTATTCTTCGGAGCTGATACCGGGCTGAAGTTCCGCTTCCAAAGCCCTTCGTTGTACTTCTGCGACACTGGAAAGCACGACGGATGCAGGAGCTGCGCTTGGCGCATCATGATTGACATTGAGAATAGAGACCTTATGATCCTTGACAAAACTTTCGATCATAGCTTGGAAATGAGGAAAGAAGCTGTTGTCAACTTCAAGATGCATTTGCATGGTGCTCTCCTTGATTTTCTATGAGTATTTTACCATAAATTTTGTTTCCACATAAATAATCGCCTCATCCTTATCGGTGATTCTCCCTTCGATCTGCTCCTGATATACCGCATCCAACATCTCCCCAAAACGGGGCGAGGGCGTAAGACCCAGCGCGATGAGGTCGCGTCCTTTGAGTAGGGGCTTCAGTGGTGCATCGGCGACCTGGAGCTGGCGCGATTGCTCCAGCAGCCAATCCCCAGCCAGGTAGATGCCGCTGCGTGCCTCCGGTGTATCTCTTCCCAAAAAATCAGCACGCGCTACACGCACCAAATCCTCGATGTTGATTTTGGTAGATAGTCTTCGTATGGCCGGTGCTTTGGCTCCATGGGTATAAAAGTGCGATGGTTTGAGATGATGCTCCACCAGTGGGAGGATGCTCTCGATCCAGTCGTGCGCATCGGTGAGGCGATGGAGGAGTGTCCGTGTGGGCTCGATCCCGGCGTGTTCGTGACCGATCGCACGGATGGTACCGTCGGCCTCGATGGTCGTTGTCGTCGTTTTGCCCAGATCGTGGCAGAGGATAGCGTAGAGAAAACGGAGTTTCTCTTTTTCCTTCATTTCTAATTTTTCATTTCTCCCTTCTAATTCTCTCGCCATCGCATCCACTGCCATCAGGGTGTGCGTCCACACATCCCCTTCGGGGTGCCATTTGGGAGATTGGGGGACATCGATGATGGCGTGGAGTTCGGGGAAATGGCGTGCGATGATCCCCAGCTGGCGCATGAGTGTGAAACCCACGGACGGGGCAGGGGATTTGAGGAGGAGTTTTTGCCATTCGGTGTCGATGCGCTCTTTGGGGAGCTCCTTGAGAAGGCCGTCTGAGACCATCCGCTTGCAGAGTCTGAGCGTCTCTGCCGAGAGTGATAGGCCAAACCGAGCCGCAAACTGCACGGCGCGATAGACCCGCAGAGGGTCTTCGACGAAGGTGACGTCGTCGATGTGCCGGAGTCGTTTTTGTCGCAGATCCTGTCGCCCCCCGAACGGATCGACAAAGCGATCTGCTTGGATATCGTACCCAATGGCATTGATCGTAAAGTCCCGCCGACGGGCGGCTTCAGCAAAATCCATCCCCCCATCCATCGCCACGTCAAACCCTCGATGCCCACGGCTGACCTTGGACTCGGTACGCGGGAAGGAGAAGTCATACTCCTCACCATCGTACGTGAATTTCAACACCCCAAAGCTCTTGCCCACGAGGTTGACCGATCCGTATGCCTGTAGGATTGTACTCAGCTGCTCCAGCTGCTCTAGCCCATACACCTCCACATCATAATCCTTGATCGCCACCCCCAAAAAATGATCCCGTACACTCCCCCCCACGACGACGGCTCCGGCACCGTGACGGGCGAGGTGCTCTGAGAGAGTATGGAGGATCGGGGGAAGGCGCATGGCAGGTGTCATCGGTTAATCTCCTCAAAGAGTATGTTGATGGCTTGGTGGTTGTTTTGTATGCATATCATTTGCCTAATGGGGAGGATCGGCAGCAATCATAACACAAAACGCGTTTCAAACCCGTGAGCTAAACACAAATCCGAAAACATTACCCCACCAAGCGACCGATGCTGATGCTTGACCCAAATTCGACAATCAATCTAAGACCCAAATCCGTAAATAGAAAAAAGCATTAGTCGCAATCATCGTCTCCATGGGCTTCACGTAAAATCATCGCCGAACCTACGGGTGCGACTCAAATTTTACGCAAAGCCCATGAATACGAGCATCGTGGCTACTGCAAATTTTCTATTTACAGATTTGGGTAAGAGATTTTCAGGTAAAATAAGCATCACTACGTGAGCGAGGGGAGGTATCGATGCCGTATACCGAAGCAGACACCCGAGCCAAACTCATCGATCCCCGTATCAAATCCAGCGGCTGGCTGGAGTCCAACATTGTCCGTGAGCTGTCTCTTATACACATCTCCGAA
>WFMQ01000073.1 GCA_015488995.1 Nitratifractor sp.
ATCTTCTCAAACACACTCTGCTTTTTTGTCAGGTATTGCGGGTTGAGCGGACTCATTTTGGGGAGGATCTCATTGAGCTCGGTGCCGTTTTCGCTGGCGTATTGGCGTTGGAGGGATCGGAGGATGTAGCGTTTGGCAGCCGCTTCGTTGAGGTGCTCCTCTTGGATGAGTGCTTCCACCTCTTGTCGCTGCTTCTCCTGTGCGAAATGGAAGAAAGCATCGATGATCCCGACCTTGTCATCGATGGTATCGAGATCGGTTTCGTGGATGAAGTCCACGACGAGACTCTCTTTGGCACGGTGTCCGAGGCTGGCGCGAAGCATACGGCGCACTTCATCGATGAGGGTTTCTTTGTTTTTCTTCTTCTTGTGCTCCTCGTAGATGAGTTCGAGGATGTAGTCGAGGTTGATCTCCTGCGATTTGAGCAGATCGACCTCAAAGACCACATCGTTCCAGTCGATGCCGGATGCTTCCTGCTCTGTGCCGGCTTTTTCTCTGCGTATCCAGTCGCGGATGTCGTTGTAGGTCGAGCGGCAGTCTTGTTCCATGCGGGGAGGCAGCACCTCTATTTGGCGCAGTGTTTCGATCGCCTCATCGTCGAGATGATGCACAGCCTTAAGCTGCTCCACCGCTTCGCTGTCATCGGTGTCGATCCTTTGCAGGGCTTGTAACGCCTCAAACTCATCGAAGTTTTGCAGAATGTTCTCGAGTTTCAAGTACTCGCCAAAGAGTTTGACAAACGCCTTTTTGTCGCTCTCCTTCTCGATCGCCGCAGGGTCAGGGAATTGCGCTTTGAGCTCGGCGACCACCTCGAGGTACCCACGCCGTGCCTCTCCACTCTCCTGATCGCCAAATCCACCCATATACTCCTCATAGCTCTTCTCCAGTACGACATTGACAGTGTTTTTGTCGCCAAAGAGGGTGATAGCATCAATGGTGGCTTTTTCGAGATCGCGGAAGGTGACGATATTGCCGAAGGTCTTGGTCGCGTCGTAGATGCGGTTGGTACGCGAATACGCCTGTACCAGCCCATGATAGCGGAGGTTTTTGTCCACGAAGAGGGTGTTGAGCCTCGGCGCGTCAAATCCGGTGAGGAACATCCCCACCACGATGAGCAGGTCGATCTCTCCGTTTTTGACCCGCTTGGAGATGTCGCGGTAGTAGTTTTGAAACGCTTTGCTCTCCACGGCGTAGTTGGTCTTGAACATCGCGTTGTAGTCGTCGATGGCTGCCGAGAGGAACGCTTTGGCACTGCTGTGCATCGCCGAGACTTCGAAGCTCTCATCGGGGATCTCGCCGATGGCATCCTGTGCTTCATTGGGGGCGAAAGAGAAGATCGTAGCGACCCTGAGTGGTCTCTCACTCTCTCGCTGTAGCTCCCTAAACGCTTCATAGTAGCGTTTGGCAGCATCGACACTGCTGACGGCAAACATCGCGTTGAAGCCTTTGGCACCTGCTTGCAGGCGGTGGGTCTTTTGTGCGTAATGGGTCAGGATGTAGTGGGTGATCTCATTGATACGCTCAGGGTGCAGTAGCGTTTCTTTGGACGGGACGGAAGTCCCTGCTCCAAGTTCTTTCGGAGTAGGGACTTCCGTCCCGTTATTGCCATCCAATATCTCGTCATCCAGCTTCTCCGCCTCGCGAAACTTCGGGCGCACATCGTTGTAATCCACCTTGAACTTCAGCACCTTCTCATCCCGGATCGCATCGGTGATGACATAGCTGTGCAGCTGCCGCCCGAAGACGCTTGCCGTGGTCTCGGCTCCGAGTGCATTCTCGGGGAAGATCGGCGTACCGGTGAAGCCAAATTGATAATACTTCTTAAACTTCTTTTTGAGGTTCTTTTGTGCCTCGCCAAACTGACTGCGGTGCGCCTCGTCGAAGATGAAGACCACTTGCTTGCCATAGATCTCAAGGTCACGCTCGCTCTTCATGAGGTTGTTGAGCTTCTGGATGGTGGTGACGATGATTTTGTTGTCCTCTTTGGCGATGTTGCGTTTGAGCCCTGCGGTGCTCTCTGAGCCGTTGACACTCTCGGGGGAGAAGCGTTGATACTCTTTCATCGTCTGATAGTCGAGGTCTTTTCTATCCACGACAAAAAAGACTTTGTCCACAAACGCAAGCTCTGTTGCCAGTCGTGCCGCCTTGAAGCTCGTGAGTGTCTTGCCCGATCCAGTGGTGTGCCAGATGTAGCCGCCGCTCTCGGGTCGGCTCCATGTTTTGGCTTCAAAGGAGCTCTTGATCTTCCACAAAATACGCTCCGTCGCGGCGATCTGATAGGGGCGCATGATGAGCAGTGTATCGTTCACATCAAAGACACTGTATTGGGTCAGCACCTCCAGCAGGGTACGCTTCTGGAAGAAGGTAGCTGTGAAGCCTTCGAGGTCTTTGATGCGTGTATTGTCGGCCAGTGCCCAGTTCATCGTAAAATCAAAGCTGTTTTTCTCCCGCTTGACGGTGTTGGCGAAGTAGCGGGTATCGGTGCCGTTGGAGATGACAAAGATCTGGATGTATTTGAAGAGTGAGCTTTCGGCGTTGAAGCTCTCTTTGGAGTAGCGGTGGACTTGGTTAAACGCTTCACGGATCGCCACTCCGCGCTTCTTGAGCTCCACATGCACCAGCGGCAGACCGTTGACGAGGATGGTGACATCGTAGCGGTTGGCATGGGTGCCCGTCTGCTCAAACTGCCGGATCACCTGCACACGGTTTCGGGCGGTGTTTTTCTTGTCCAGCAGATAGATGTTTTGGATATGCCCATCGTCAAAGACAAAGTCGTAGATGTAGTCGTCGTGGATCTTGCGGGTCTTGTCGATGATGCCATCGCCCGGCTTGTCGAGATACTCCTCCACAAACCGCTGCCACTCCCCATCGCCAAAGGTCACACTGTTGAGCGTCTCTATCTGCTCTCGCAGGTTGGATCGCAGCTGCTCGGGGCTCTTGATGTCGGGACGATAGTCATACCCTTGAGCTTGCAGATTGTGCACCAGCTCCCGCTCGAGGTTCTCTTCGCTCTGATACGATTCGTTGACCCGATCGGGCTGGGTATAGCGATCGAGGATGATGAAGTGGTTGGATTCGGCGATGGGTTTGTGGTATTCAAGCATTGTTCTCCTCCTTTGGAAAATCGAGTAGCAGATCACGATAATACTCGTACTGCTTCTGCCGTAACGCTATCTCTTTGGGCAAACCCTCGGAGATGGAGTGGGTCAAGGTATCAAACTTATCGAGGATGGCTACAATCTGGTTTTGTTTTTGGAGGGGTGGGATGGGGATTTCAAATTCTTTTACCTTGCTATCTGAAATTGCTGGATATGCTGAACCACTTTGATTTTCTTCAACATAATTTTTGAATTCTGTTGTACTTAGATAATAAAAAATCCACTTTGGTAAAACTTTATCTTTTTTAGTTCGTAAAACACAATAGCCTGTACTTGCAACTTCATCAGAATATTTAGCATTGATTAAACATAGCCTCTGCTGTGTTGGTCTTGTCGTTGCAAAAATTACATCATCCTTCTTTACAAGTTTTTTTGCTCTACTTGGTGCATTTTTGGCAGAAATTTCTATTGTTTGCATAATTGTATTATTTTCTCGACTAACAGATGATAAATCTATATAATGATATTTGCGTTCTGTATCCTGCCAATTTATATTTTTTGTTGGCAAAATGACCTCCCCCAACTTCTTCCACTCCACCTCATCCTCACCAAAGCTAAGGAGTCGGTCGCGGTAGTAGCTATACTGCTTACGGCGTGCCGTAAGCTCCGCCGTAAGCTCCGCCGTAAGCTCCGCCGTAAGCTCCGTGAAATTGTCCAGTATCCGGACAATTTCACGCTGCACCTCTATAGGTGGAACTGGGATTAGAAGTTGTTTTAAGTTTCCTGCGTTTAAAGCTGGTATCCCATCAAAAGTGCATAATGCCTGTATATCTGATTGCATTTCCATTAAAAGGTGATAAAGGTACCGTATACTGATATCTTCTTCCTTATTAAGAGTCACCGAATAATTAAGGTTTCCACGAAAATATTTGCCTTCTTGCCAAGTTATTGAACCTACTCCTGCTCCTCTAGTTGTAATTCCTATAGGATCATCTTCAGTATTCCACTGATTTATAAAACCAAGTGGATCACGACCACTGTTAATAACAGGGTACTTGCCAAGATTATTTGAAATCATGCGCTTATTGACTGACTGTCCAGTTTTAATAGTACCAACCTCCCCCAACTTCTTCCACTCCACCGTCGCACCCTCAAGCAGTTTCTCCATAAATCTATGCATCCACTCTCTCCTCAATCCTCAAACCTAACCCCAATCAAACAACAGTCAAACAAATTTTTACTCATAAATCCCCTTTTTACGGGAGTATTAGAGGTATCAAAGTCTGTTTTTGTATTTGTAATCAAACAACAGTCAAACAAATTTTTCATGACCTTACCCACCATGGGATATATTTTCTTGCTTTGTTGCCTACTGTTTCATCGTAAATATAGATCGCTTTTTTATTTAAGGCTTCTTTGATGATTCTAGATACAATAGCAGTATTTTTCGCATCTACTCCAAATCTCTCTCTCAAAGAGGTATTGGTCATATAATCATGTTCAACATACTTTAAAGAAGCATGCAGATAACAAGCTCTGATGCGATCTTCTTTATCCATCTCTCTAAGCTCTTTATGTGCAAAGAGTATCGTTATCGTATGTTCTAGAGATATGGTAAAAATCGGTGCAGGAAGCTGATAGTATTCTGTCTCGAAAACAACTTTGTCTATACCGCTTCCTCGCTCTTCACATATCCCCATACGACGCATCAAAGAGGCTAAAGCTTCATTTCTTGATTTTGGCGGGTTATCCAAAAATCTATCTGTAGGAACAAGCGGTAAACCCGGATTAGTTATCTCTATGCGGTTTGAATATATCTCTATCATCGGTGCTGTTCCGGTTTGAAAAAAGTCTTGATGAATCAATGCATTTGCAACAAGCTCTCTAACGGCAAGTTCGGGATACATTGGAACCGACTCTCTCAGTGCCTGTTTGATCACTTCGTTACTTGGTAAAATAGAGTTGATATAGCTTATTAAACCTTCAAAACCACAGGCATACCCTTTTTTGCCTACTTGTTCTCGAACAGTTTTAATCTTATTTGTCGATTCATATTGAACCACTCTTATCGCTTTTCTTTTTAATCCATTAAAACGGTTTAAATCTTTTGCGAAAAGTATCGCACCAAGATTTGTGATATTCCAATTTCCGCCATCGTTTTTAACAATAAGACCATCTGAGCTTAATGCTTCTAAAATGCCCTTGCGACCTTCAGGCAGAGGGATTTTCATTAAATCAAAATATGCAGGATAATCCATGAGTTCTAAAACCTCACTCTCTGCTAACTGCTCTGCCGCTATCTGCTTTTCAAAGGGAACATTATCGAAAATTCTCCATAATTTTCTCTCTTTTTCAGGATACTCTTTTAGTTTTTTCTTGTAAGAGCCTACACGAATATACTCTATTTGCTTAAATCGTGTAGGGTGTCTGAACGCTGCTGAAATTTCTAAAATGACAACACTTTTTTCTTCTACCTCTATCGTATGAAAATAAAACTCTACCTTTGGATCGAGTAATCTTAAAAGCCAATTTTCCAACTCTTCATTTCCCTCTTTTGCTAATGATGGTTGAAAAGTTGTTCCTAAAATTTCATGTGTTTTATCATCTATACCCCAAACCATATATGCACTGTTCTTGCCATGCAATGCTGCCCCGTTAGAAAGTGCCGATATATACTCTCCAATATCTTCATGGATTGCTTTGTTATGCTTAAACTCCACCCATTCGGTTTCATTTGGATATTTAAGCAGCTCCTTTAGCAATCCCAAATAGTAACCGTCATCTCTATCTATGCTCATGATTGTGTCCCCTCTTTTTGAACTGTCAACTCCTGGTTGAGAGCTGAGATCTCTTTAAGTCCACCATCGTTATATATCGCCTGAATATGTTTGCTTATATTTTGTTTTGTTGTCCGAAACAGTTCGGAAATCTGCTGCTGAGAGAGCCAAACAGTTCCTTTATCTACCTGCAAATCAATTTTAGTTAAACCATCTTCTGTCGTATAGATTATGATATTGTTCATCTCAACCTCTCCAAAAGCGCTAAACTCTCTTTCTCCATCTTAGAAAACGCAAACCACTTTTTGCCCAGGTCTTTCAGGCTCGCACCGATGTGGTACACCTCTGTATCGTCGAGGATGAGAAATCGGTCATGTGCATTTTTGAAGCTCTTGAGGGTGATGTTGTCGTGCTGTGCTTGGTATTTTTGGTAGTCAAGCTTCAGCTGTTTGTTGATGGTATGGGTATAGATGGTCACTTCTATCTCAGGGACTTTGGCAAAGAGTGTCAAGATCGTCTCATCGATGTAGTTGTCGATCAGAACAATGGAGTGTTTTGCCGACTTTATCAAGTCATTGACGAAGAGATACGCGTCAAATATCTGCCCGTCAAAGAAAATGCCCTGCGTATACTCCAAAGTATTATCTTTGATGTGTGACTTGATATAGGCTACATCTTTTTCCAGATTCAAGAGTCTTTGCTGCGTGATCTTCTCCCTGTTGATCGCAAAACCGTTATCAATATACTCTTTTAAAACATTGGTCGCCCACTGACGAAATCTGGTAGCAGTTTTGCTATTTACTCTATAGCCTACAGAGATAATCATATCCAAGTTGTAAAGATTTATTTTACGACGTTTGCCATCTTTTGCAACCTGTTCCGAAATGGAACAAGTTGCCTCCTTGCTCAACTCACCAGATTTGTATATGTTGTTGATGTGTTTAACAATGGCTGGTCTTTGAACATCAAACAGCAGTGCTATATCATCTGCTCTCAACCAAATCGTTTCATTATCTATTGAAACTTTTAACTCTATCTCTCCATTACTGTAGACAACGATATCGTTAGAAATCACGCTTCACTCCCCTCGATCTCCGCCACGATCACATCGATCTCACTGCGTAACCTGTCAATCTTGGCAACCGTCTCTTTGATCTCGGCGTTGAGCTCGGTGATGTCGATCTTCTCCCGGGTATCTTCGGGCTCGACATAGGCACTCACCGAGAGGTTGTAGTCATTCTCGGCGATGGTCTCCATCTCGATCATGCTTGCGATGTGCGCCACATCCTCCTTGTCGGCAAAGAGCTGCATGATCTTGTCGATGTGGTCATTGGTCAGTACATTATTATTGGTCTCTTTTTTGAAGAATTCGCTGCCGCTGGCATCGATAAACTGCGTACGGGTGTCGCTCTTGTGCTTGGAGAGGACGAGGATATTGACCGCGATGGAAGTGCCGTAGAAGAGATTGGGTGCCAGCGAGATGACCGTCTCGACGTAGTTGTTGTCCACGAGATGCTGGCGGATCTTCTTCTCTGTACCGCCTCGGTAGAAGATACCCGGGAAACTGACGATCGCCGCGCGTCCTCGGCCCGAGAGGTAACTGAGCGCATGGAGGACGAAGGCGAAGTCGGCTTTGGACTTGGGCGGCAGGACACCCGCAGGCGCAAAACGCTCGTCGTTGATGAGGGTCGGATCATCTGAACCGATCCACTTGACCGAATACGGGGGATTGGAGACGATGGCATCAAAGGGCTTGAAGCTGTCATGCTTGGGGTCGAGGAGCGTATCACCGAGCTTGATGTCAAACTTATCGTAGTTGACATTGTGGAGGAACATATTCATCCGGGCGAGGTTGTAGGTGGTGTGGTTGATCTCCTGCCCGAAAAAGCCCTCTTCGATGATGTGGGCATCAAACTGCTTTTTGGCCTGCAACAATAGTGAGCCCGAGCCACAGGCGGGGTCGTAGATCTTGTTGACCTTCTCTTGACCGTGGAGAGCCAGTTGGGCGATGAGCTTGGAGACATGCTGCGGGGTGAAGAATTCACCGCCCGACTTGCCGGCATTGGCCGCGTAGTTGGAGATGAGAAACTCATAGGCATCACCAAAAAGGTCGATGTGATTCTCTTCAAAATCCCCGAAATCCAGTGCCGCTACCCCCTTGAGCACGGCAGCGAGACGGCGGTTTTTGTCGGCGACGGTATTGCCCAGTCGGTTGCTGGTGGTATCGAAGTCGGCAAACAGCCCTCGGATATCCTCTTCAGACGGATAGCCGCTCGCGGAGGCTTCGATCTCAGCAAAGATCGTCGCCAAGTCGGTGTTGAGACTCTCATTGGTATTGGCGGTGGCGACGACGGTGGTAAAGAGCTGACTGGGATAGATGAAGTACCCTTTGGTCTTGACCGCATCCGCTTTGATCTCGGGCGTAATAACATCATCGGATAACGACGCATAATCGACACTCGCATCCCCCGCCTCGATGTAGTCGATGAAGTTCTCACTGATAAAGCGGTAAAAGAGTGTGCTGAGTACGTATTGCTTAAAGTCCCATCCATCCACTGA
This sequence comes from Nitratifractor sp., assembly GCA_015488995.1. GTDB lineage: Bacteria > Campylobacterota > Campylobacteria > Campylobacterales > Sulfurovaceae > S017-3. Next base: position 8,435 of record WFMQ01000073.1, read on the forward strand.
TCCCCGTACATCATTGGCGATCTGCCATATCTGGCGATGAAGTGTGTCCCGTTGCTGCATGCTGGTCATGGTGGAGATCCTTGTCGTAGTCTAAACGTGTCACATTTGAGAGGCACGATTGTATCATAAAGCCCCCTAAATGCTTTTTTCGTCAACGTGCCTGCACAAACGCCAACAACCCCCGAATGATCGCTTCCGGTGTCGGGGGGCATCCGGGGATGTGGTGGTGGATGGGAAGATGGGCTGCGGCTGGCCCCTCGATGGCGTAGGTCGGGGTGAAGGGGGCTTCGAGGAGGGGGCAGTCTCCGAGGGTGATGCACCATTTGGGCGCGGGGATTTGCTCCCAGGCATCGAGGACGTGGGGGAGCATGTTGGCGGTCATCACTCCGCTGAGGAGCATCACATCAGCATGGCGGGGGCTGGCGACGAAGTGGATCCCGAGACGTTCGAGGGCGTAGTAGGGGCTGCTCAGGGCGTTGCACTCCGCTTCACAGGCGTTGCAGCTCCCGCTGTCCACCATCCGAATCGCCAGTGAGCCCGCGAAATGTTTGTGGATGCTTTGCTTCAGTGCCTTGCGAATCGCCGCCATCTCCCCTTCCCATTCCGGATGTTCCGTCACGATCCCTTTTTTAGCGCGTTGTTTCCAAAAGCGTATCATTTCGATCCCTCCAAATATATTTTCATGACACTATCGTCCTTCATGTTATTCGTTCGCCACCTCTTAGGGGTAGGGACTTCAGTCCCGTGAAGCAGGGCTGAAACCCTGCCTCCATTGTGTCTCAATCAACACGAACGGGGCTGAAGTCCCTGCGCCTGATAGAGCCGCTCCCTCTCACCTACAAATCATTCCCCGCATAACTCAAATCACAGCTCTTGTTGATCAGAGGGAAATCGGCGATGATGTTGCCCGGCATCATCCGGTGGAGTACCTGCCAGTTGACGAAGCTCGGATCGCGGACGAAGAAACGTCTGATCCTCCCCTTCTCCAGATCAGCTGTCATGTAGAGTTCGCCAAGGGGGCTCTCGACAAACGCTTCGTAGCGACCATCCTTGATCGTCCCCCATGCCTCGGCACCGATGGGCACTACTTGCTCAGCCAAATGTCGGACAAGGGTTAGACTCTGGCGCACTTCCCGCAGACGCACATGAAATCGGGCAGCGACATCTCCGCCGGTTTCGGTGATGCACTCCCAGCCCAGCTCCCGATACCATGGTGTATCCCGACGATCCAGCGGAAGGCCGCTGGCACGGGCGACCACTCCGACGGCATCATACGTGCGGGCATCGTCACGGCTGAGGTGACCGGTGGTGTCGAAGCGATCCCAGAGAGAAGGGACATCGAGAATCCAGTCGGAGAAGGCTTTGAGTTCTCGTTCCAATTGCTGAACCCATTCAAGGAGTTTCTGCGGGTTATAATCAGCTGGAATTTTTTGGCGTACGGCCCCAAAGCCGAAGCGGTGCCTGGTCAGGCTCTTCAGTTGGCGGCGGGCATCCTCGGCGAGGCGAGAGGCGATGGCGAGGGCAGCGCCAAAGCCCGCATCGTTGGGGATGAAGCCCAGATCGGTCAGGTGGTGGATGATCCGCTCCATCTCCAAAAGCAGCGCATGGTAACGGCGCAGCGACTCGGGGAGCTCGGCATGCGTAGCGTGCAGGAGGATGTCCCGCCATGCGATCTGATACGCGAGGCTCTCCGTCCCGCTGATCCGCTCTACGATCGGCCAGGCGTGCAGAGGATCGGTGCCCTCAAGCATCGTTTCGATCCCTCGGTGTTTGTAAAAATGGCGCACTTCGAGGTGGAGGATCCGCTCTCCGGCTTGGGAAAATTGGAAATGCCCCGGCTCGATGATCCCGGCATGAATGGGGCCGACGGGGACTTCAAACACCCCATCTCCGTCCATCGTCTCATACGGGTAGGGGTGGCGCGTGCTTGGGGTGAGGTGCCGTGTCCCGTCAAAGGCGGTGAGCATCGGATGGGTATCGGGGGGGAAACGCTCCTGATGTACAAGCGGTCGGGTGTCCCATGTCCCCTCCAGCCGAAGCCCAAAATCATCCTGCATCTTCCGCTCAAACCAAATGGCTGCGGGATGCTCAGCCGTGAGGCTGGGAAGGTTGGGCGTTTCTTTAGGGAGACGGAGGGTCTCAGTCGTATCGCTGAAGCGGGTGCGCACTTCAAAATGGTCACGGTGCTCGATGGCGTAACGGGCAATGAGGCGAGAGGAGGTCATCCGATGCTCCTGAGGAAGGTCATAGAGGAGGGGAGCAGCAGCGCAATCAGCCCGAGAGCAAAGAGGCTCAGTGCGACCACTTCACTGGTGTAGACCCTCTTGGGCTCCGCTTCCCCTTCGTATTTCATCGACTGATAGAGGGAGACAAATCGGTAAAAGATCACGGAGAGGAGGATGAGCAACAGCAGGATCGCACCGATCATGGCCAGGAGGTGGTGGCTCTGCTCTGCCATGTCGATCATCGCCCCAAATCCATAGAGCTCCGAGAAGAACATGGGGCTCGGCGGCAGGGAGACAATCGCCAAAAGAAACAGCGTCACAAGATAATAAAACAGCGTCCCCCGCACCCCTCCGTATCCTCTCAGTGCCCCGGCGATGTGGTAGCGTCCCCGTGATTCAAGGACACCGGTGGAGAGGAACAGGGCGGGCTTGAGAAACGCATGCGCCCCAAAATGGAGCAACGCCGCAAATGTCCCACCGCTCACCCAAAAGAGGGCGATGAGTGCCATGTGCTCGACACCGGAGAGGCTGAAGAGGCGGACGAAGTCTTTGGCGCGGTAGATGAGAAATGCGACGATGAAAATCGTCAACAAAGTGTAGGCAAACACATACCCGATCAGATGGCTGCGGTCGATCACATCCGCGATGCGACTGAAACGGAAAAATCCGGCAATCACGGCACTCTCAAGGATACCGCTGAAGAGCGCGGCAATGGGATAAAACGCCGCCCGCTCGATGTTGGCCAGCCAGAGGTTCATGGGGAAAAAGCCCATCTTGATAAACATCCCCATCGTCGCGATCGCAAACCCCATCTCAAACAGATACGGAGAGGAGATGGCGTGCGCATGGAGACGGAGGGCATCGAAGTACATGGCATCCTCCCCGAGGGTCGGCTTGGCGGATGCGTAGATGAGGATGATCCCGAAGAGCACCAAGGAGATAGCGATGGCGCCGACGATCATGTAGTTCCACGCCTCCTTGCGTGCGGCGGGCTGGCGGCTGGTCTTGATCATGTACACCGTCGAGAGGGTCGCCATCTCGAGCCCGATCCAGAAGATCCCCATGTGGTTGGCGAGGATCGAGACGGTCAGGCCGATCCAAAACAGAGCGAAGAAGCGGTAAAAGCGCCAGATCGCCTCCGGTGTGACATCCACGTGCTTATCGAGGGTCATCAGGGCGAGGGTGACACCGATCCCGACGATCGATGAGACCAGCAGGATGTAGGTGTTGAGATCGTCAGCGACCAGGGCATGTCCCCAGAGCGCATACGGCTTGGGGAGGCGAAACAGCTCGACGATGGGGAGGAGGATCGCAAAGGAGCTCAGCGGGAGGAGGCGACGCGCGACGGCATGGAGGAAGAAGCTTGCGACAAACATCATCAGAGCGGGGAGCAGCAGTAGGGTGAGCATCATGAGGCCACCTCCTCATTGCGTAGAAGCAGATTGATGACCACGATCGCCATCAGCAGGTCAAAGAATATCCCCAGCTCCACCAGCATCGGCATCCCGCCGGTGGCGGTGGTCCCGAGGAGGAAGAGGGCGTTTTCCATGCTCAAAAACCCGATGATTTTGGGGGCGATGTTGCGGTGCTCCATCATCAGAAGGAGTGCGAGGAAGAGGGAGGAGATGCTCACGGCGACGTAGTTGGCATTGCCCTCGACCATGTGGCTGATGGGCTCGGCGAGGTAAAAGGTGAAGACGAGGATCGCCGGGATGAGGATGATGGCATACTGGATCCGGATATTGGGGGTGATCTGACGGACGAGTCCGAGGTGCTGACTGAGACGCTTGAGGAAGAAGGGGATGCCGATGGCTTTGACGATCAGCGTAATCGTCCCGCTGAGGATCATCCCCCGATCTCCGAGTCGGCTCCCCAATTCGATGGCAAGCAGTCCCAACGTCAAGGAGTTGAGCGAATACCACAGCAGGAGGCGATAGAGCCGCGTCGTAAAGAGTGCGGTGATCAACGTCGCCAAAAACAATCCAATAAGAAAATCGGTCATACGGACATCTCCAAAAATTCATATTTTTTGTCCAATACTCTGGCAGTCGCAAACATGAGAAGCGTCAGCAAAAGACAACGGCTTGTCTTTTGTAGCTTCGGAACCGAAACGGTCGGAGCAGATGCGAAGCCGTGTAGGCAAGCCCCTTCGGGGTGAGTGCTCCTTTGTCGCATTGGACAAAAAATATTTTTAAAGATGTCCATTGTCATGCTCCCAATACATAATACGTAATCAAAGACAAGAAGGCAAACACAATCGCTACCCCGAGAAGGTTGGGGACTTTGAAGAGGCGAAGCTTGGCAGTGTTGACTTCCACGAGGGCGACGGCGACGGCGACGAGAAGCAGCTTGCCGACAAAAATCGCCAATGCCAACGGGGGAGCGAACTGAAGCCCAAACGGTAGAAACAGGGAGACAAACAGGGAGGCGAAGATGACAAATTTGATCGACGCAGCTGTCTCGATGATTGCGAGATAGATGCCGCTGAGGTCGAGGATCATCGCTTCGTGCACCATGGTGAGCTCGAGGTGGGTCTCCGGATTGTCCACGGGGATCCGGCCGTTCTCTGCGAGCAGCAGGATGAAAAAACTGATCCCGGCAAAGAGGAAACTCGCCATGTGGTGGGCGGGGAAGTGGTGGGCGAGGTTGAGTCCGGCTTGGGCGATCCCGAGATCTCCGGCCATCATCGAGACGCTGAAGATCGTCAGCACCATCGCCGGCTCGACCAGCGCGGCGATAAACGCTTCACGACTCGCGCCGATCCCCCCGAAGCTGCTCCCACTGTCCAGCCCGATAAGCATCAGGAAAAAGGTGGAGAGGGAGAGGAGCCCTGTGAGGGTAAAGGCATCGACAACGTTGATGTAGTAGGCATGTTCCGCCGCCGGGGGGAGGAAGAGCAGCGCCACCAGCAGGGGGGCGAGGACGAGAAACGGCCCCACACGGGTGATACCACTCGCCTCCTCACTCAGGAGCGTCTCTTTGTGCATCAGCTTGGCGGTATCTCGGTACCCTTGCCAGATCGAGACGGGCCGCTTAAACAAAATGCGCATTTTCAACGCCTTGATGAGACCCAGCAGCAGCGGAGCGATGAATACCAAGAGCGTCAGGGTGAGAAGATAGAGGATCATCCTTTCTCTCCAATGATGAGGATTTTGATGCTGATGAGCAAGACCACCGATTCGAGGATGAGGGTCGCCCAGCTGAACGTGTGAGCAAAGATCCGATAGCTAAACAGCACCGTGAGCATCAGATTGAAAATCATCGCCGCATACCGGGTCTGCTCGAAGTGAGCCAGCCGATAGACCCAATAGCTGATCCCATTGGCGATCCGTGCCGTGCGGGTATAGAGGGACGCTTCAAACAGTGGGCGGACATGCATCGAGTACCGCCGCAGGATCTGCTGACGCTCAGGATCCGGCTCTTCGGATGTATCCACATGCTCTTCGGGTCGATAGAGCCAATCAAAAAAGCGGCGGATCGGCCCGGCAAATCCGGTCGCCGAGTACTGCGTGCGGGCACCGGTGCGGTAGCCACACGCCCAAGTGCGGTGGAGGCGTTCTTTGACATGCAAAGCTCGGTAACCGTAGTAGAGGAACCCCGTGACACCGAGCAGCACCGCGAGGAGGATTTGGGGGGAGACAGCCCCTCCGTGTACCGCGACCGAGTGGAGGGTGAACACCGTATCCGGGAAAATATCCGCATAGATCCCCGGATGCCCCAGCCCCACCAACGCCGCGTCAAACTGAGCGATGAACCACGGAGCCAACAGCATCAGTCCGATCACCACCCCGGCCATCAGCACCATCCCGGTGCGCATCCAGCCGTTGACTTCTCGGGCGTGACGGGCGTTGGTGCTGCGGTGGAGACCGAGGAAGGTGATCCCGAAGGCTTTGACAAAGCAGGCGATGGCCAGCCCACCGGTCAGTGCCAAGGCAAAGATCGCAAACGGGATCGCCAGCTTGAGCGACATAGTGTCAATGTGACTCGAGCCCAGCATCGACTGGAAGATCATCCACTCACTCAAGAAGCCGTTGGTCGGCGGCAGTGCCGAGATGGAGATGCTGGCGAGCAAAAACGTCAGGGCGGTCACCGGCATGCTTTTGAGCAGTCCACCGTACGATTCGATGTTTTTGGTATGGGTCTCGTGGAGGACGCTCCCGGCTCCCATGAAGAGGAGGGATTTGAAGCTCATGTGGTTGAACGTATGGAAGAGTGCGGCGATGAAGGCAAAGGAGCTGAGGGTGGGGAGCTTGAGGCTGTCAAAGATCATCCCCATCCCAAACCCGATCAGGATGATGCCGATGTTTTCGATCGAGTGATTCGCCAGCAGGGCTTTGATGTCGTGCTCACTGAGGGCGTAGAGGACACCGATGAGGGCACTCAACGCCCCAACGACGAGGACGAGGATCCCCCATTCGAGCGGCCAGGGGTAGAGGACATCAAAGAGGAAGCGAAACATCCCATAGATGGCTACCTTGAGCATCACGCCGCTCATGAGGGCTGAGACGGGGCTGGGTGCAGCCGGGTGGGCGTAGGGGAGCCAGACATGCAGGGGGACGGCTCCGGCTTTGGAGAGAAACCCAAGCAGGAGGAAGAAAAAGAGCAGGGTCGCATACGGAAATGCCCCCGCCACCCCGTGCATCTGCGCGAAGCTCATCTCAAAATCGCCGTGACTGACGATGAGAAAAAACAGCAGCAGAAACACAAACCCAAAGTGGGTCATGAAAAAGTAAAACCGTGCGGCAGGCAATACCTGATCGGGATCGTCCGAGGCTTCGGTGAGGATCAGTTGCCAGCTGGTGAGACTCATGAGCTCCCAAAAGAAGAGGAAGCTCAGCGCATTGCCAGCCACCACCACCCCGAGCATCGAGAGGACAAACGTGATGTAGTGGATCCGGTAGTGTCCTGTGCGCTTGATGTGGGGCAGGTATCCTCGAGAATAGATCGCATTGGGGATCGTCCCCAGCACAATCAATCCAACAAAAAGCATCGAGAGGCCATCCAGCTGAAAAAAATGGGTCATGGTCATAAGTATACGGCTCCGAAAACGTGCAAAGACGTTCGGCGGTTTGCACCGTCGGACACAGCAAAGGTGAAAATAAATGGGCAAATAGAGGGGGAGGGAGATTCCCGAGTAGATGCCTCTGAAAGTGGGGTGATTATAATACAGATTTCTTAAAATCAGCTAAAGGTCTTTTGAGATCGAATCGGGGTTTGGCAATACGATACCACTGTGGGTGTTTGGGTGTTTGGCTGTTTGGTTAATGGGGTCATAACATCTGCACACCCCTTTCGATATGACCGTATTCGAGGTGCCCTAAATAAAATTTGGATAAAATCCCTCTATCTCAAACGACAGGAACCGATCATCGTGGAAACTTCCAACCCTTTTCAGTACACCGATACCAGCGACGCATGCATCAAATGCGGGAAGTGCATCCCGGGATGCACCATCCACATGATCCACCCCGATGAGACCACGTCCCCTCGGGGGTTTATCGACTTGCTCGGTGCGTACCAAAACGGCGAGATCGAGCTGGACAAGACGGCCAAGGATATCTTCGAGAGTTGTTTCCTCTGCACGGCGTGTACCGATGTGTGCCCCAACGATCTCCCCACCGATATGGTGATCGAGCAGGTACGCAAGGAGATCGCCGATACCTTTGGGATCGCGTGGTTCAAACGGGCATTTTTCACCCTCCTGCGTCACCGGTGGCTGATGGATCTCATGATGAAACTCGGCTACACGTTCAAGACGTGTGCCTTCGCCGATGAGCCGGTACGTGGCGGGATGATCCCCCGCTTCAAAATGCCCATCATCAAGAGCGGCCGCCTGCTGCCGAGCCTCTCCAAGACCAGCTTTCTCAAGAAATATCCCGAAGAGACCCCTCACGGCGGTACACGGCGTGTGGCGATTTTCATCGGGTGCCTCGCCAACTACAACTACACCACCGTGGGCGATAGCCTCATGGAGATCCTCGAAACCCTCGAGATCGATGCGTTCATCCCCAAGCAGCAGATGTGCTGCTCGGCTCCGGCCTATTTCACCGGGGACTTTTATACCGTCGAGACGCTGACCAAGCAGAACATCGAGTATTTTGAGACCTTTTTCGATGAGATCGAGGCGATGATCGTCCCCGAAGCGACCTGCTCAGCGATGATCAGCCACGACTGGGAAGTGTTTTTCCACAATCAGGGGATGGACGACTGGGCCGAGCGTGCCCGTACGCTCAATACCAAGATCTTCATGGCGACCGAGTGGCTGGAGAAACACACCGACCTCACCGAGCGCCTCGCGGCCAAAGGGGTACAGATGCCCGCCACCGTCACCTATCACGATGCCTGCCACGCCGCCAAAGTCCAAGACATCCGAGAAGAACCCCGCACCCTCCTCTCTCAAAATTATGAAATGGTTGAGATGAGCGACCCCGATCGCTGCTGCGGATTTGGCGGCGTGACGATGCAGACGGAAAAATACCACCTCGCTGAGGCCGCCGGTGCCCCCAAGGCTGCGATGATCGCTGAGACCGGGGCGCAGGTGGTCAGTGCCGAATGCAGCGCGTGCCGCATGCAGATTGGCAACGCACTGCATCAGGCAGATGTGGATGTGGTGGTCAAAAACCCTATTGAATTGATTGCGGAAGCTTTGAAGGGGTAATGGCTGTCACCTGAATACCTCAGCCCAAATC
>WFMQ01000074.1 GCA_015488995.1 Nitratifractor sp.
AAAGTTTTTCATTGAGAAAAGCATACCAACAATCCCTAATGCCTCCTTTTTCATACATACGCTCTCATAAACCCGACATACCGTTTTGCTGAGGCGTACAGTTCTTCGACTTCTTCGTCACTCAGGGAGCGTACGGCTTTGGCCGGTGAGCCCAAAATGAGCGAGCGGGGAGGAAAGACTTTGCCACCGGTAACCAGCGCTCCGGCTCCGACGATCGATTCACGGCCGATAACGGCTCCATCGAGGATCGTGGCACTCATCCCGATGAGGCAGGCATCTTCAATCGTACAGCCGTGCAACATCACATGGTGGCCGATGGTGACATCATTACCGATCATCGTCGGGTGTCCGTCGCTTTGATCCGGCTTCTTGTAGTGGGTGACGTGGATCATGCTCAGATCCTGAATGTTGGTCCGATCCCCGATCCGGATCCGGTGGACATCTCCCCGCACCACACTGCCAAACCACACCGAACTCTCTTCGCCCATCTCCACATCACCGATCACCGTCGCCCCGGGCGCAATCCAAGCTGAAGAGGGGAAGAGGGGGGTCGATTCTTTGTACGTCAGTATCATGTTGCTCCTTTTTCTGCTGTCATGGTGTTATTACCCCACTCACTAAACACCCAACGTTTGGGTGTTTAGTGAGTGGGGTAATATACCAAAATGTGCCTGAAGTCCCTCGGATACTTCACCGATCAAACACCCTCTAATCCCAAACAGTATATAATTTCTCCACCACATACCAAGGAGCTATTTATGTTAGCAGAATACCGAGACGAAATCAGTGCGCTCAAACAGAGCAATGCACATTTTGCCAAAATCTTCGAGAAACACAATGAACTGGATCAACAAGCCAAAGATGCCGATGAGGGCCGTCTGTATCTGAGTGATGCCGAACTTGAAACCATCAAAAAAGAGAAACTCCTCCTCAAAGACGAAGCCCTCATGATGATCCTCGAGTATCGCAAGAGCCAGCAGTAAAAGGTTACGTCAAAAATACCCACCCCTCCTGCTCCATCCAGCTTTGTGCTTTGGAGCACAGTGGTGCGTTGACACGGATGTATTTTTCCCGGATGGGCGTGCCATGATATTCTTCCAGTTTGGCATGCAGTTCTGCCAGCACCTCTGCCTCTTTTTTCAACACTCTGCTTTGCTTATCTATCACCATTACGCTGCAATAATACCCCGAAAGATCCACCCCGATATAGAGCCCCACTCTTTTGCGTGATCCCAGTGTCTTGGGCAAAACTTCCGTAAGTTTTTTGCAGAGGATTCCGTGGTGTCTGAGGTGTTCGACAATCGTTTTCATTGTGGGGCTCCGAGAGGATGGTGTTGGGTGAGGGTCGCGCGAAGATGGTGCGGCTCGAGATGGGTATAGATTTGTGTGGTGGTGAGAGAGGCGTGCCCGAGAAGCTCCTGAACCACACGCAAATCCGCCCCCCCGATGATGAGCGCCGAGGCAAACGAGTGGCGTAAGACATGGGGGGAGACCCCGAGATACTTTTGTGTGATCTTATACGCCGAGATGCGGCTGAGCGGTTCGCCACGATAATTGACCCAGAGGGCACTGCTGCGCATATCCGCCTCCTGTAGATACGCTTCGATCGCCGCCAGTGCAAGGGGTGCGAGGGGGACGATCCGCTCTTTGTCCCCCTTGGTATGTCGGAGGGTGAGCCACCCCTCACGCACGTCGCTACGCTGGACAGAGAGGGCTTCACTGATACGGGCACCGCTGGCGTACAAAAAGAGGATCAACGCATAATCCCGCCTCCCGAGAAAGCGGCTCCGGTCGATCCCCTCAAGTCCCGCCATGATGGTGGCATGACTGACGTAGTGGGGTAAACGCTTTTGGGTGCGTGCCATGGGGATCGTGATGGTGCGTTGTCGCCACGCATTCCGATGACAAAAATCCAAAAAAACATTGATCGCTGAGAGCTTACGATTGAGGGTGCGCTTGTTATCAAACTGGGCAAGAAATGCAAGGACATCCGCCGTCTCCATCTCCACAAGGGGCTGGGAGAGGGTCGCTTCGAGCTGAGAGAGATCGCGGAGGTATGCTTGGATACTCAGGGGGTCGAGGGCTTTGGTGACGGAGAGATATTCGTCGAAGGCTTCGAGAATATCGCTCATGGCCGATGGGACTATTTGAGGGTGGCGTGCTTGAGGAGTCGTGCGATTTGGGCGACGGGAGAGGTTTCTGAGATGAGAGAGAGTCTGCTTTTGGCAGCCTCGATCTTGCCAGACTTGAGGTCGAGATAGGTCTCTTCGATCAGGGCAAGATCGTGATAGTAGTGCGCGTCAGTCACGTGCCCTTTCAAGACCCCAGCATGGTACGCAGCAATATCATGTACCAGAGGATCCTTGCTGCTGGCAAACGTGGCAAGGGCATCGGCTTTGTGTTTGGTGAGTGCTTGACTCAGTGCGTAGAGGGTGTAGAGCTTGGGATTGTTGGCCTGGAGGGTTGCGGCTGCTTGCGTATTGGTGGGGTCGTTTTGGAGGAGGAGAAAGGCATCGTTGGCGGTATGGAGCTTCGAGGCGGTGTAGGCATTCCATGCGGCGTTACCGCCGAGACCAAGCACGCCTACAAGTACGACACCCCAAATGAGGATTTTGTTTTTTCGGTAAATACGCTCGAGTTTGAAAGCACTTTCGAGTATCTTCTCATCCCCACTCAATTCCTCTTTGACATGTTGAATTTCATCTTTGATGCTCACAAATATCCTTCACTGCTTTAAAATAGATTGGATTATACCACATTAGGGTTTAACGGCAAAAGCCCACCGGTTTTTTCCCGAGCGTTTGGCGCGGTACATCGCTTCATCGGCGAGGTAGATCAATTGTGCTTGCGTTTGGGTATCTTCGGGGAAACGGCTGATCCCAATGCTGCATCCAATGGTAAAATGCTTGCCATCGTGCTCCACCGGCTCTCCGAGGACTCGGAGGATCTCGGCTGCGTCGTCAGCCAAACGCTGCGGATCCGCCTCCCCCCTATACATTCGTACAAATTCGTCTCCACCATACCGGGCACACATGACCTCTGGCTTGCGAGGGGTTTGGATCGCTCTTCCGGCTGCTTGGATGGCGACATCCCCCACTTGATGACCATATCGGTCGTTGATCGTCTTGAGATTGTCCAAGTCGATAAACATGAGGCTCAGCGGTTGGGCATTTTGGACGGCATATTCCCACATACGATCCAGCTCGATCTGGAAGGCGTGACGATTGGGGATACCGGTCAGCGCATCCCGGAGCGAACGCGCCTCATGCATCGCAAGGGTCTCACGATACACAGCTTCGCGCTGGGTGAGGTGCTGCTGGACATATTCTCGGGTCTGCTGGAGGCGCATGGCGGCACGATGCAGGGCTTGGGTCATGGCATCGATATCGGTGATGGGTTTGTAGACGTATCCATCTGCTGGCACATTGTTTGCAGCAAACAGCGCATCCGAATCGCTTCGAGCCGTGAGAAATACAATCGGTTGCATTCGATTGATCTCTTTGATTGTTTTGGCCATCTCTATCCCATCCATTTTGGGCATATTGATATCAGCGAGGATGAGGTCTGGGGCCGTTTCCTTGTACCGTTTCAGTCCATCCTCACCATCACAAGCTTGGTAGACCTCCCGAAACTCTCCTCGCAAAATCTCACAGAGTTGGGTACGTGCTTCCCGATCATCCTCGACGATCAACAAGGTACACTCAGCCAATGTCTGCATGCGGTACCTCCGGAATTGTTATCTCAAATTGTACACCACCATCGGTATTGTTCACATGAATCTCTCCTCCCATCTGTTCGACCACAATGATCCTCGCCATGTACAGCCCAAGGCCGGTGCCATTTTTTTCCGATTTGTTTGAGAAATAGGGATCGAAGATTTTTGACATAATGGTTTCAGGGATCTCCCCACCATTGTTTTCGATCCGCAAGAGGGTATGCCCTTTCAGTTTTTTGGCCTCGATCTCAATCTTCCGCTCCTCCTCTCGATGCACGACCAACGCCTCCTGTGCATTGGTTATGATGTTCAGTATGGCATGCTGAAACTCATTTCGGTACCCAAAAACCTCAAGGCATTCCTCAGTGGAGATGTGCACGACAATGCCATCTTTGTCCAATGCGTCAGAGATAACATGGAGGATCTCGCTCAGGACTTCTCCGAGACAAAACACGCTCTTCTCTTTCTCGGTGCGATAGAAGTTTCTAAAGTCATCAATGGTCGTGGACATGTGCGTAATCTGCTGCTTCGCACGCGTCTGAAACCGCTCCATCGTTTCGGCATCGAGGGTACCTTTGCGAAAATGCATCGCCTGCGTCTGGAGGATCAATGCCAGATTGTTGAGGGGTTGGCGCCACTGATGGGCGATCATACTGATCATCTCTCCCAATCGTGCCAGACGTTCGCGATGCAGCATGAGGGCTTGCTGCTCCCTGTTACGCTCGATGGCATCCGCGATGCGGGTTTCGAGGGTCCCATTCAGCTCTTCGATGCGCCGTCGCAGTCTCCGCTGTTTGCCGTAGCTGTACAGGATGATCCCCATCACGATCCCAAATCCCAAGGCCATCTTGATCAAGGCTCCATAATCGACTTCTCGGATAATGACGGGCTTCTTCCACCGATCGACGATCGCCCGAAACGTCGCCGGAGGGGTCTGTGCAAGCACCTTCCCGAGGATACCCGCCAGTACCGTCTCGTTGCTTCGGATACCGAGAGCAAATTCGCTTTTGATCGGGGCAGTGCCCCCAACGACCAATCCACTCTCGGGATGGGCACTGCGCCAATACGCATACACCGATTGGGGAAGGAGGGTATAGTCTGCCGTGCCCTTCTCGACCGCTTCGAGTGCATCACGGTACGAGGCGACACGCACCGTCTGCAAATCCGTACGACGGTGCAAGAGGCTCTCCAAGATCAAGCTGCCGGTGTAGTGCGCCAACCGTTGATGTTTGATCCCATTGAGCGTATGCACGGGCTTGGCTCCTTGACGCGTGATGATGCGGGTCTTGTCGCTAAAGTAGGGTTTGCTAAAGAGCGTCGTCGCCCGTGTCTTCTCGGTCCGTACATCGTCCGGCAACAGATCACACACCCCTCTCTCGAGATCGTATTGTGCGGTTTCAGCGGTCGCCGTAGGGACCCAAACCAACCGCACCCCCTTGAGCCGATGCATCAAGGAGCGAAGGGTATCGACCACAATCCCCCGCGCCTCTCCGTGAGCATAAAAGGCAATGGGTGCCCAATCGCTTCGGAGACACGCACGCACCGTTTGTTTGCGCACCAAGTAGGCCTTCTCTTCGCGGGTCAGGAGCTCAGGGGTGCTTAGGATCGGGTTGATGCCAAACCACGTGTGCTTGAGATGTATCCGAGTTCTAAAATCCAAATCCTCCTGCGCTTTGTTGATAATATCGATCAACATTTGATGGCTCTTGTTGGAACTGATCGCCAAATGGCTGATGGTTTTGGGGTCTTTGATGTAGCGGGTTGCGACCACATTGGGGATGAGACGATCCCGCAGGAGATAGTCCACGACGATTTGTTTGCCGATCACGGCATCCACTTTCCCCTGCGAGAGCTTCCGCAAGGCTTGCACCATATCGGACACCAACACTTGCCGAATCGTCTTGTAGTGTTGTGCGGTGTATTTTTGGATGAAGAACCCTTTGACAAAGGCCACACGTTTGCCCGCGAGATCGGAGAGGGAATAGTACGCCTGATGGTTGACATTGACATAGATGGCGTGCTGGGCACGGAGGTAGGGATCGGTAAACGCAAACCGTTTTTCTCGAGAAGGAGTGATGGCCATGTTGAGGATGAGATCGAGCTTGTTTTGGGTGAGCATGGTGACGTATTCATCCCAACTGTAGCCGCTGATATAGCGGATGCGCACCCCCAAACGGTCAGCGAGGGTGTTCATGTAATCGATGGCAAACCCTTTGGGTGTGCCGTTGCTGTTGTAGTTGAATGGGGGCCAATTGGCTTCGTTGTGCGCCGTCAGTACCGGATGGGCCTGGAGGTATTGCTTCTCGGCCTGGGTCAGTGATTGCCAGAGTGTTTCAGAGCGTTCTGCCGATACCAAAGGGGGGAACAGCATCAACAATCCTACCAATAATGCCATGATGGAATATCTCATAGTGAAAATCTCTTTCGTTCATTGCCCTGCTGGGAGGGCTCGTTGTTTGGTGTGGCGGAAGTGTACAACCGTTTCCTAAGGAGAAAACGACTAAAATCTGTAGAATCTGTAGATTGGCAAAGGAACTTATGTGAACAAGATCTCCATCCTGATGATAGAGGACGATGAGCTCTCCTGTGAGTTGATCACCCATTATTTAGAAGAGAATGGGATGTCAGTCACTGCAACCCATACCGTCACCGATGGGGTGTCGCACGCCTCCCAATCCCACTTTGATCTCTTGCTTCTGGATATCAATCTTCCCGATTTTAGTGGCATGGAAGCGCTCAAGACCATCCAGCACTCCCGCCACCCCATCCCCACCATTGTGTTGAGTGCCTACAGTGATACTCCGACCAAGCTGATGGCATTTCGCTATGGCGCCAGCGATTACATGGTCAAACCCCTCGACCTCCAAGAGCTCGAAGCCCGTATCTGGGTGCACGTACGCAACCACACCGCGCTTCCACCCACGACGACGGAGACACCGCTCTTTGCTCTCAAAGAGACCTCGATCTATTTCCGAGGGGAGCCCCTCCCCCTCACGCCGATCGAGTATGCCATCCTCTCCCTGCTCATCCGTCACAAAAACCAAACCCTCCCCCGCACGGTGCTTCTCGACTCCCTCTCAGGCGTCCGCTCCGATCGGGCACTGGACAATCACATCAAAAACATCCGCAAAAAGCTTGGGAAGACTGACAAACAGCACACCTGCCTCCGTACGGTCTACGGTGTGGGGTACACTTTGGTCTTTTGAGACGCTTACAACTCCACGATCGTCGCCCCGAGGTTCCCCTTGGGGCGGTAAAATCCCTGTATCTTCGGGTGGCGTTTGAGATAATCAGTCACCAGCTTGGCGAGGATACCGGTGCCAGTACCGTGGATGATCTCCACTTCATTGAGTCCTGCCACCAGCGCATCGGAGAGGAATCGATCGGTGGCCTCCATCGCCTCATCCCCGTACATCCCGAGGAGTTTGATCGAGACACGGGCTCGGCTTCGATCGGCTTCGACCTTTGTCGTCGCCTTGGGTGTTTTGGGCTTGGGGGCTGGCTCTTTGGCAAGCCGGAGGTCGCTGATGGGGACGCGCATCTTGAGTCCATCGATGAGAATGGTCGCTTCCTGGGACTTGAGGGAGAGGATCTCCCCTCGGTGGGAGCGGTACTTGATGCGGTCACCGACGGTCGGTTTGTACGTGACCGGCTTGGGTTTGGGTTGGGCTTTTTGCTTGTGCTGGTGGGCTTCGTTGAGCTTGCGTCGGCCTTCGGTGGACTCTTTGGCTTTGAGGGCTTGCTGGGCACGTTTGGTCGCGGCGTTGTAGCGGTTTTCGTACGTGGCCAGCACTTTGCGTTGTTCCTCTTTCATTTGTGTTTCGAGGTGCTCGAGGTGGGCATGCTTTTTGGCGAGGGCCTTTTGTTGGGATTCGAGGTCGGCGATCTTGCCCCGCATCGTCCGCTCCAGCTCACTCGACCGCTCGATCAGCTCCCCAAGCCTCTCCTTATCCTCACCATAAAACTCCCGCGCCCGCTCGATCACCACCGGAGAGATCCCATACCGCTCCGCCGTCTCAAACGCATAGCTCTTGCCGATGCTCCCCTGCAAAAACGTGTACGTCGGCCGTCGGTTGGCCTCATCATAGAGTGCGGCGACCAGCTCCACCTCATCGTCATCCCCCATCAGAGCTGCGAGGCGTTTGTGGTGGGTCGTCACGACGAAGGTGATTTCCCGTGCACGTAGAGTGTCGATCAAGACTTTGAAGAGCGCGGCCGCCTCATCGGCATCGGTACCCAGCTCAATCTCATCGACCCCCACCAAGAGCCCCTTGTGGCGGAAGAGCTTGGCAAACTCCACCATCCGCCCGGCAAACGTAGAGATGTCATTGGCGACCGACTGAGGATCGTCGATGATCGCTTCGATCCCCTTGAACGTCCCGATGTGCGTCTGGGTCGGATCGCAGCGGTACGGGAGGAGATAGCGGCTCATATACACCGCACTGAGGATCGATTTGAGGAGCATCGTCTTGCCCCCGGCGTTGACCCCGGTGAGGAGCATCACCGGTTTGTCCAGCGTGAGGGTGATGGGGGTCGGATCGCTCAGTGCCGGATGGGCAAACGCCTTCAGGCGGACGTGATGCCCCTTTTGGGGGAGGACAAAGACATGATCCTTGGCTCGGGCAAACCGTACCCGCGCCTGATAGTGGTCAAACCGATCAAACGCGTCGTTGACAAAGGACAAAAACCGCTCCCACGTATGGAACGTCGCTGAGAACTCCCGGGCAAACCGCCATAGGATCGTCTCACGGCGCCCCAGCAAATCATCCTGCCGCTTCTTGAGGTCACTCACCGCATGGGGGAGGATATAAAAAAATCCACTGCTGCTACGCCCGACGACGGAGGCTTTGATCACTTGGGTAAATCCACCCCGAACCAGCAGGGTCTCCTCTCCGTTGTGCAGATGCACCTGTGTGTCCACCAAATAATCGCCCAGACGGGTGTTGTGGGCGAGGCGATAGAGTTGGTCTTTGATGGCGCGGCGGTTGTGTTCGAGGGCTTTGTCGATGTCGTAGAGTTCGGGTTCGCGTGCGGGATTGATCTCCCCTTCATCGGTAAAATAACCCACAACAACCATCACAGCCTCTGGGATCTCAATCGCACGGATCCACCCAGCGAGCGGCTCCTGCACCGTCAACGCACGGAGACGGTTGACATACCCTATGATCGTAACAAAACGGTAAATCTCTGAGAGGGAGAGGGTCGCCTGCTTGCGGAGACGTGCCAGAGCATGATCCAGAGGCACCATCGAGGGGGGTTCAGGGAATTGCACCCCTTCGAGTGCTCGGATGTAGCGGATATGCTGATGGATATCCCCCTCCATAGCGATGGGCTTCTCCCGGGCGAAAAAGGAGGAAAACTCGGCGACGTACCGTGTCAAGTCCAGCTTGTCTATGAGGGAGCGGGTTGTTGCGTCGTTCGTTTGCAAAATAGTCCTCTTTTTCTTGACATTCTATCATACTCCGCGTTGGGTGCACAATTGCGCACCTTCCGACAATTACTTTGCGGGGATATTTTGACAATCGCGTTGCGATTTTGGTGTGCTGTTGCACACCCTACGTAATTCCACCAAAACTTCTAACTCTCTCCCCGTATCTGATACGTGATATCCCCCGCTCCAAAAGCGGTAATAAGCCCTTCGGCATACTCGCGGATCACGTGTCCGTCCCGGAGCACTTTCACGATCCCATCTTCTCGCGTGACCCGATCGGCCATGAGGAGCGTGTATCGGCTGAAGGCTCCCGTGAGATCAATGTCCACTTCGATCTCACCGGCCGCCCAGATGGGGAGGATCACCAGCTCATCTACCCCGTCAAAGCATTCGACAAACCCAGGTAGGTTGTCCAGAGTACGGCTGTATTTGTGGGGTTGCCAAATCGCATTGAGGGTGTGAAAGCCCCTGAGATCCCGATACGTCTTGAGTGCGTGCATGGTCGCTTTGATCTCGGTGGGATGGTGGCCGTAATCATCGATGACGACACACGTATCACGATTTTGGATCACGTCAAATCGCTTCTTGATCCCCCGATAGTCCAGCAGGTGGGCTCGGATAGCCTCGATCGTCTCACCGAGCTCCAGTGCCGCGAGGATCGCCAGTGCCGCATCGAGGGCGATGTGTGCACCCAACCCAAAGACTTCAAACGTCCCATGCTCCTGAAAGTCAAAGCGAGTATGGGGCTCCCCATCCACAAGGATGTATGTGATCGCTTGAATATCCCGGGAGGGGTAGAGACGGACTGCCTCCATCTCCAGTGAGCTGAGGAAAGGGTCTTCGGCATTGATCACCCGAATCGCTGCCAAATCGAGAAAGCGACGATAGGCGTTGTAAAAACGCGCTTCATCGTATCCATAATACTCCATGTGCTCCGGCTCGACATTGGTGACGACGGCGAGATGGGGGTGGGCATTGAGGAAACTCTCATCGCTCTCATCGGCCTCAAAGACCACCCGATTGTTGTCGGCGTGACGGACATTGGAGCCAAACTGCTTGGCAATGGCACCGATGAGGGCATTGGTCTCGGGTACGAGGGCGGCAAGCATGGCGGATGTGGTGCTTTTGCCGTGCGCCCCTCCGACAGCGTACACCTCTTGATCTGCGAGGATGAAGCGGAGTGCCTCCTTGCGCGAAAAGAGCTCAATCCCCAGCTCCTTGGCGTGAGCGTACTCGACATTGGTAGGGCGGACGACCGCCGAATAGATGACCCGATCGACCCCTTCGACGGCATCGGGATGGTGGGGAATGGTGATTTTGGCACCAAAGTTGGTCGCCAAATCGTCCGTGATCTCGGTTTGCTTGATATCACTTCCGCTGATGGTGTGGCCTTGTCCGGATAGAAACTTTGCCAACGCCGACAACCCGATCCCTCCGATGCCAATAAAATGAATTTTCATCAATGGCCCTAATGCTTCTCAAGCACTTCAAGCTCTTTTTTGCCGGCCGTGACGTGCTGACCCCACATCGCCATGAGCATGTCATTGGGCTGGACAAACTCCGTGATGAAGATGCTTTTGGGGTCTTCGGGATCGAGATGGGTCACATCGGCAAACTCATCGATAAACGCCTCAAAATCAATCCCCTCCATCACTGCTGCCGCGTGGATCATCATCGCATCACGGATATCCTCCTCCGTGATTTGGTGGTACAAGACCAAGAAGATCTCCTTGGCTCCTTTGGTGTCCTTTTCGCTGTACCGCTGGATGCCATGCTCATAGATGGCACGAGCCGTGGCGTACTCTTCGGGATCGGCGAGGTTGAACGGCTTGTGCTCAGTCAAATACTCCGAGAGTACATCAAAGGCGCGATTGACAATAAACGTAAAAATCGCATTGATGCGCTCTTCGTCCTCCTGCATGGCCAGCTTAATGTCCAAGAGCTGGTATCCTTTGGCGATCGAATTGTGTTCGTGCATCTCCTTTTCGAGCAGACGGACATTGTCCTGAAATTCTGGATCATTTTTCAATGCTTCGATGTCCACATTCTCATGAGGGGTCGTGTCGGTATGGGTCATAATGTCTCCTTATTAAACTGTGCGATGGTCTCAAGTGC
Source organism: Nitratifractor sp. (assembly GCA_015488995.1). Classification (GTDB taxonomy): domain Bacteria; phylum Campylobacterota; class Campylobacteria; order Campylobacterales; family Sulfurovaceae; genus S017-3. Next base: position 11,262 of record WFMQ01000074.1, read on the forward strand.
TCGACGCATGGTCGCCGCCTCGTACACGAGTGCGAGACGGACGTAGCCGCTCCCCTGACCGTCGCGTCCGAGGAAGGCGCCGGGGAGCACCTTGATGTTGTGCCGGCGGTAGAGCTCCTGTGTGTAGCGAAGCGCATCCCCCACTGGCATCCAGATGTAAAAAGTCGCTTCAGGCACCACGGTGCCGAGGATCGATTCAGCGAGCGCAAAATTGCGGCGGTATTTCTCTCGGAAACCCTCCACATGCTCCTGATCTGCCCATGCGACGGCAGCGGCATGCTGGAGGGGCAGAGGGGCGGCACACCCGACATACGTCCGGTACGTCATGTACTGCGCCAAGACCTCAGCATCCCCAGCGATGAACCCACTCCGCAACCCCGGTGCTGAGGAACGCTTGGAGATGGAGTTGACGACGAGGACGTTTTTGAAGTGGGGGTTGCCCGCTTCGATGGAGGCGTTGAGGAGTGAAGGGATTGGATCGTGCAGATAGAGGTCGGCGTAGCACTCATCGTTGAGAAGGACAAAATCGTGCACGAGTGCCAGCCGTACCCACTGGGTCATCTGCTCAAGCGTCATCACCGATGCGGTTGGATTGTCGGGGGAGTTGAGGATCACGAGGTCGCATTGGGAGAGTGCCTCTTCATCCACCATCGGCTGAAAATGGTTGTCGGCGGTCAAATTGAGGTAGATGACCTTGGCACCGCTCACCGTGGCCGCCCCTTCGTAGATCTGATAAAACGGATTGGGAAACGCCATCACGGGGTGGTCAATCCCCTCCAGTAAAAACTGCGGGAAGTTGAACAGCACTTCCCGTGTCCCAAACGTCGGGATGATCTGTGCATCGTCCAGCGCCACCCCAAACCGCTTGTCGAGATAGGTCACCATCCCTTGACGAAGAAAATCCTCTCCCGCCGTCTTGGGGTATTTGTTGAACAGATGGGCGTGCTCTGTGAGCGCATCGAGGATAAACGTCGGGGTCGCAAACTGCGGCTCCCCGATCGTCAAACTGATCGGCTCGGTACCCGCTGGCGGCTCGATGTCGGCCAGCAGACGGTTGAGCTTCTCAAACGGATAAGCTTCAAAATCGGTTTTCATCCCTTTCCCTTTTGTTTTTCATTATTCATTTTTCATTATTTATACCGCACCAGCCACTCGATGATCTGATTTTGCAGACCGCTCCCTTTCCACCGTTCCCGTCCATTGTAGAGGACAGCGAGGGCGTAGAGTTTCCCCGACTTGCCTCGAACATATCCGGCGATGTTTTTGGCGTTGTTGAGGGTGCCGGTTTTCATCCACGCACGCCCTTTGGCGATGCTGCGCTTAAAACGTCGTTTGATTGTCCCATCTTTCCCGGCGATGGCCAGCACATTCATCCAGCGTGTCCCGAGTGTTTGGTACGCATCCCGTAAGAGGTTGACCAGTGCAGACGCCGTCACGTGAGAGTGGCGGGAGAGTCCACACCCATTGTTGATGCGGATACGATCATCCCAGAGGTGCCGGGAGAGGAGGATATTCCGGACGGCTTTGGCTCCTTTGGCTTCGGTCGCAGGTGCCCCTCCGTGCTGTGCCCCGAGGAGCAAAAAGATATGCCGTGCGTACAGATTGTTACTCTTCTTGTCCGTTTTGGCGACAATCTCCAGAAGAGAGCGTGAGCGATGCACCATCAGGGCTTTGGCGGTCCGTGGCACCCGAGCCAACACCTCTTTCCCCCCAAAGGCTATCCCCGCCCGTCTGAGTGCGGCGGCAAACGCATGGTAAAAACTCGCATGAGGATGGGTTAACAATTTGCGATAGGTACGTCGAGGACAATAGATGGAGAGGGTACCGCTCACCACGACGACCGGACGTTCTTCCCGATTGTTGATGCCGATATTCGGCCAGCTGAATTTGCCACGACACGCTTCATTGGTCGGCTTGAGACGGTTGATGATGTCATAATCATCCCCGGGGATTGCCTTCGTCACCTGGAGTGTACCGCCACGGGGACGGATGACGATCCGGGACATGTGGTCGTCCAGCATCAAGGCATCGGGCATAGCATTGTATTCACTGTAGCGGTTGCGATCAAATCCTGAAGAGACTTTGTCGGTATTGGCAAAAAATGAGCGATCGATGATGAGATTGCCTTCGATACGCTTGATGCCCAGGTGTCGCAGTCTGCGTGCGATCCGGTCCAGATCCTTGCCGTCCAACGTCGGATCCCCGAAGGCCTCCACCACCAAATCCCCCCGAATCACCCCTCGGTGGAAGCGTCCTGTGTAGTAAAACCGTGTCGGCCAGCGAAAAGCCGTCCCCAAATCTATCAGGGCGCTGTAGGTGGTCAACAGTTTCATGACCGATGCCGGCGTGCGGGATTGATGTGCGGCAAGGGAGGCGATCGTCTTACCGCTTTTCACTTCACGGATCACGAGACTGACATGGGAGGGGTCGATCTTGTTTCTGACCAACATATTTTCGATCCCGTGTGGCAGCGCAGCTTGGGCAACGCCCCACAGCAGCGCCCAGACGAAAACGGCTCGCCGAATCATCTCTCCCCACCTTGCACCGCAGCGTGCAACCGCGCCAATGCGTCTGACAATTGCGTGCGGGATGTCCCGATATTGAGCCGCATAAACCCGGAGCCGGCTGCACCAAAACTGATGCCAGGATTGAGTGCCAGATGTGCCCGATCCAAAAAGAGGTGCTCCAGCTCAGCATCGTCCAGCCCCAACGCGCGGCAATCAAGCCACATCAAAAAGGTCGCCTCGGTCTCGACCGGGACAATCTGCGGAAGGTGCTCGGCCAGATACGTACGGACAAACACACTGTTTGCCTCGAGGGACGCCAGCAATGCCTCCAGCCACGCGACCCCTTTGGGTGAGTAGGCAGCGGTGAGTGCGGCGATACTCAGAGGGTTGCCGTGCGGCAATCCGATTTGGGCGAACCGTTTCTGATAGGCGGTGCGGATCTCTGGGTCGGGGATGATGACATAGGATTGATTGAGCCCGGCGATGTTGAAGGTCTTGGAGGGGGCATGAAGCGTCAGGGTAATCGCCTGAGCTTCGGGCAACATTCCGATCGGCACATGCGTCCGTCCATGCACCACATCGCTGTGGATCTCATCGGCGACGATGACCACATCGTTCTCATGGCAAATCTCTGCCATACGGTGCAACTCGTCGGCGTTCCACGCGCGGGTAGTGGGATTGTGCGGGGAGCAGAGGAGAAACATCGATGCGTCTCGTGCTTTGGCTTCGAAGTCGTCCCAATCGATTGTATACCGTCCCGCGTCATAGTGCAAACGGTTTTCAATCACGCTCCGATTGTTGGACGTCACGGCCGTCATAAAGGGGGGATAGATCGGTGTCTGGATCATGATCCCGTCTCCCACATCGGTCAAGGCAGTGATCGCGGTATTGATCGAGACGACCACCCCATGATCGGGGACGATCCACTCCCGCTCAATGCGCCAGCCGAAGCGGTGCGCGTACCACCACTGAATCGCCTCAAAAAACCGATCATCGTATACGGAGTAGCCGTACACTGGATGCTCAACACGCTGAGCCAATGCCTCCTGAATCACAGCCGGTACCGCAAAATCCATGTCAGCCACCCACAAAGGCACCAACCCCTCCCGACCGAAACGACGTGCGACATCGTCCCACTTGATTGTCCCCGTTCCTCTGCGCTCTATCGCTTCAAAAAGCATCCACTCCCCCTCAAAAATCTATCCGCTCTTTGGAGCTTTCGATCAAGCTGACAATGAGCGTATAGGTATTGGCAATGACCGCGCCGATCACCATCCCAATCGCCATCCGATCCGCATGATAGAAATACATGGCAAAAAAGGCAGGAACGAGGTGGAGGTCGGCGACAAACGATCCGGCAAGGAGCTCCGCCGAGAGGACATTGCGTACACCGATTTTCAGCAGGGTGGAGGCCATATTGATGCTTCCAGCGAGAAACAGAGCAAAGAGGGTATTTTCATACAAAAACCCCGCACTCGTCGTCAAACTCATCAACGTAAAAAATACGTAAAAGACTTTTCCCCATTTCATCGTGGGTGCTCCTTCTTAGCTATTGATACTGAAAGTGTCCTCAGCACATGCCCATATCTTAAAGTGGAAAGTTTATCCAATCTGGAGGCAGGGGTTCACCCCTGCACAACGGAACTGAAGTCCCTGCTCCTCATTGGAAAAATCACCTTACAATTCCTTATTTAGACGGTTCCTTGCTCGTACTGAGCCCGCATCTTCTCTTTCTCTTTTTCACGGCGTACTTTATCCGCCTCTTTGTTTCGGAAGCCTCGGACATCAAAGCCCAACCACATCAGAATCGGTGAGGCGATGAAGATCGAGGAGTAGGTACCGACGATCACACCCACCAGCAAAGTGAAGCTGAAACTGTTGATGATTTCCCCACCAAAGACATACAACGTCAGGACGACGAAGAAGGTCGTCAGTGACGTCAATGTCGTCCGAGAGAGGGTGCGGGTGATCGATTCATTGATGATGCCCGCGAGATCAGGATCTTTGATCGTACGGATCCCTTCCCGGATTCGGTCAAAGACGATGATGGTGTCGTTGAGTGAATACCCCAGGAGGGTTAGGATGGCCGCCAAGGTATCGAGATTGACTTCGACCCCAAAGAGCACCAGCGCCCCCGAAGCGATGCTCACATCGTGCACCAGTGCCAACACCGATGCCACAGCAAACCGCCACTCAAACCGGAACGAAACGTAGACGAGGATACCGGCAATCGCGAGGAACATCGCCATGAGTCCCTTGGTGCGCAGTTCGTCCCCGATCTTGGGGCCGACCATATCGACACGCCGTATTTTGAAGGTACCGGTATCCTTCAGCAGGGTGCGCATCTCATCGCCGACATCTTTGCCGACCGCTTTGGAGCTGGTCTTGGTGCGGATGACGATCTCGTCGTCGTTGCCAAAGTACGTCACATTGGCACCTTTGAAGGCGGGATGGGTTTTGAGCACCTCCCGCACCTTGGTGATGGGGGCTTTTGCATCGTACTTGACTTGGATCAGTGTCCCCCCGGCAAAGTCGATACCGTAGTTGAATCCCTTGGTGAAGAGCAGACCCCAGGAGAGGAGTACGAGGATCAGTGAGAGCGCACCAAATTTGCGGCTTGCCCCCATGAAGTTGATTGGTTTTTTGTATTGAAAAAGTTCCATTATTTTACCCCCTCTGTTGTGATCCCAAACCAGCGACGGAGTTTGTCTTTGCGGATGGACGGCAACACCATTTGATAGATACCGTGCGTGCCGAGGATCGCGGTCAGCATCGAAGCGAGGATACCGATACTCATCGTGAGCGCAAATCCTTTGATCGGCCCCGTACCATAGGCATACAACACCACGGACGAAATCAGGGTCGTGATGTTGGCATCCCAGATCGCAGTGAAGGCATTGTCATATCCATCCTCGATCGCTTTGGGGATCGATTTCCCCGCATAGAGCAATTCCCGGATCCGTTCGTTGATGATGACGTTGGCATCCACCGCCATCCCCACCGTCAGGACGATCCCCGCCATTCCCGGCAGGGTCAGCGTCGCTCCAAAGAGTGCCATCACCGCAAGGATCAGGAAGAGGTTGCCGATGAGAGCAATATCCGCGATCAGTCCGGCATAGCCATAGTAGAGGATCATAAAGGCGACCACAAGGACGAAGCCAAGTGCCAGTGCCAGCGTGCTGGCCTTGATGCTGTCGGCTCCGAGGCTTGGGCCCACGCTGCGCTTCTCCATCACATAGACCGGCGCCAGCAGGGCACCCGAACGCAAGGCAATGGCGACATCGTTGGCTTCATTGAGGGTAAAGTTCCCCGAGATTTGTCCACGTCCGCCGCCGATCCGCTCCCGGATCACCGGTGCCGAATAGACCTTGCCATCGAGCACGATCGCCATCCGTTTCCCGACACTCTTGCCGGAGAAGTCACCGAAGATCTGTGCCCCTTCACCGTTGAGGACGAAGTTGATCACCGGCTGGTTGTTACGATCGAAGCCCACTTTGGCATCGGTCAGCATGGAGCCGTCAAGGATCGGGATTTGGTGCAGGAGGTATTTTTTAGATGCTTCTTTGACATCGGGGAGGATCACATCGCGGTATTTTTTCACCTCGTTGGGGTTGAGGGTGTAGACACGCGCCGCGCGGTCTTCGTCTACTGCCATCATTTGCAGATGCGCTGCGCGTGCGATCAGCTCACGGATGCGCTGCTCATCGGCTGAGGTTTTGATCCCCGGCACTTCGACGAGGATTTTGTCGGTCCCTTGCTGGGCGACCGTCGGCTCCGCCAATCCAAACTGATCGAGTCGGTTCCGGATCGTATCCACCGCCTGCGTGATCGCATTTTTCTGGGTGCGGATGATCTCTTTGGGGGTCAGTGCGACCGTGAAGCTCGCGCCATCGGTCACCAACGTCGTCCCCTTCAGCTCTTTGGTCAGGAGGGTTTTTGCTTTGGAAATATCGTCGTCATCGAGGAGCTTGAAGCGCACCGAGTTTCCCTCGACCCGTAAGTCATCTATCACCATGTCGTTGTCATCGAGGAGAAATTTCACACTTCCGGCAATCGCTTTGATGCGCGACGTGATCGCTTCCTTACTCTTGACCCCAAGCAGCATGTGCAATCCCCCTTGGAGGTCAAGCCCCAAGGTGATCTTCTTGCCGCTATCACTCTGCACCAACGACGGGATCGAAAACACCACCCCAAATATCAGGGCGAAGATGAAAATCACCACCCGGTAATTCAATCGGCTCAACATGTCAGCGCACCCTTACGCATCACGTTTGCGTGCGACGTAGGCACGGTCGAGTTTGGCGACGGCACCATCACTCAGTTTGATTTTGATAAAATCCTCTTCAACCTTGACGATCTCCACCATCAAACCACCGTTGGTGACGATCTTGTCCCCTTTGGCCAGCGATTCGAGCATCGCCTTGTGCGCTTTTTGCTGCTTCTGTTGAGGTCGCATAATCAGAAAATAGAAGATTGCGAAAAGCAGAATGAGGGGTAAAAATTGAGCCATACCTTGTGACATAGGATATCCTTTTATGAAAATGAGCAAACATTTTACCACTTCAGCTCTAACAGCAGGCTTGCTCATCGCCATACTGGGCTCAGCGTGGCTCTACGCAGCATGGGCAGAATGGGATCTGCGGATCTTCACCACCTTTACCGGGCTTCTCTTTGTGACCCTACTCCTCGGTGCCGACCGTCCCACTTGGTTCTGGGTCGGTTTCTTCATCGGGATCTTTTGGTTTGGGTGGATCGGCGTGAGTTTTTACTACTATCATCTTGTCTGGCTCATTCCGATTGCCATCCTGGGTGTTGCGCTTATATATGGTATGATTTTTTGGATCATGGCATATCTTGCTGAAAACATCCCCCATCTAATCACAAGTTTTGCGCAGCGCAACAAACCAAAACGCTTCACCCTTCACCCTTCACCCTTCACCCTGATACTTAGAAGCCTCCTGCTGCTGAGTGTCAGCCACCTCCATCCGCTTGGTTTTGATTGGTTCAAGCCGGAGCTGATCTTCGTCCACAGCTATCTCGGGATCACACAATGGCAGTTTGCACTGGTGCTCGGGGCGGTCGTCATCACCCTTTGGCGACGACGACCCCTGTTTCTCCTCCTCTCCCTTCTCGCCTACTCTCCCATTCACGTCGAGCGGCTTCCGGCTGATCCCACCCATACGTTCAAGCTCATCACCACGCATACCTCCATCGCAGACAAGTGGAACCGGGACAAGATCCCCGCGCATGTCGATCACGCACTCAAGAGCATCGATCAAGCGATCCACCAAGGCTATCCCGCCATTCTCTTCCCCGAATCCGTCCTCCCCTTCTTTCTCAACCACCGACCCGACACCCTCGGGGCACTGATACAACGCTCCCACGCGATCGACATCATCATCGGTGCCCTCTACTGGGATCACGGCATCCATCGCAACGCCACGTACCTGTTCCATCAGGGTCATTACGCCGTCGCGGACAAAGTCGTCCTCGTCCCCTTTGGCGAGTCCAATCCCCTCCCCGCCTTTGCCAGCCGTTGGGTCAACCGGATCTTCTTTGACGGGGCGATCGACTACACCGCCTCCACGCACCCCACCGACTGGACCATTCAGGGAAAACACTACCGAAACGCCATCTGCTACGAAGCCACCAGCGAAATCCTCTACGCCGACCGCCCCCACTGCATGATCGTCATGAGCAACAACGCCTGGTTCGTCCCCTCGATCGAGCCCACCCTCCAACGCCTCCTCCTCGAATACTACGTCCGCAAATACGGTACGACGATCTACCACGCGACCAACATGAGCCCGGCGTATGTTCTACGTATGCATCGAAAGCATTGACAATACCTTTCTTATTATGATAAAATGACAGAATCTTGTACAAAAGGAAAGCGTATGCTTGCCGTTAATTATACGCACGCTCGTAACAATTTAAAATCATTGATCGATACAGTCTGTGACAATGAGGAAGAGGTTATTATCACAACAAAAAACAATCGCTCCGTTGTCCTTCTTTCGCTTGATGAATATAATCAAACTCATGCTCAGGTCAAACAATCCATCAAACGATCGCTGGAGCAGATTGAAAGAGGTGAAGTTATGAGTATTGATGAAGCGTTTGAATTGGCGATGAAATCGTATCGTGACTAAAATACTCTTTGCCCGTGAGGCCACCGATAATCTTATTGATCAGGCACGATACATTTATAAACTGACGCTTGATCCGGAGAAGGCTGATAAATTCTTTTTAACCATGAAGGAGCATATTGTCATGACATTGGATTCTTTTCCGAAAATTGGGCGTCCTGCCCCTGAATTTGGACTGGATATGCGCAAATTAGTCCATCAAAGCTACTCCATCATTTACAGAATTGATCATGATCTCATTCATGTGCTGGCTATATACAAAGAGAATCTCCCAAGACTATGACCCCTCCCCACTTCAAACGCTTCTTCATCGCCCCTATCAACGCCTACCAATACATCTCCCGTATGCTCCCCGGCTCCTGCCGCTACTACCCGACATGTTCCGAGTACGCCAAATGGCAATTTGCCTTCAACGCCCCCCATCGAGCCCTCACCGCCAGCACCCTCCGCATCCTTCGATGCAATCAACTCTTCCCCGGCGGGATCGATTATCCAGTCGTTCGGTGGAAACCCAACATCTGCAATACACCGTGTATCCCCCCCCAAGTTGAACGTGTTTCTTTCTGGTTGATCCCTCAAAAAAAAGGAAGGTATCTGGTCGTCAAAACGATTTAACCTGCACAAATTCCTCATTTCTAATTTCTAATTTCTAATTCCCCCGCTATACTTACATAATATTATTTTACAAGGTCGTCCCATGATCCTCCACTCCCCCCTCGACATGCACCTCCACCTTCGCGATGGCGATATGCTCCACACCGTCGCTCCCCTGAGTGCCCAGCACTTCGCCGGGGCTATCATCATGCCCAATCTCATCCCCCCCGTCACCACCCATGAGGCTCTCCTCTCCTACCAAGAGCGCATCCATCAAGCCATTCACCAACGACCAAACGCGACTGAAGTCGCGTCCCCAACCCACCATCAACCATCAACCATCAACCATCAACATGCGCGTTTCGCGCCCTACATGACCCTCTTTTTTCGATCCGGCTACGACCGAGCCTTCCTCGAATCCCTCCGAGATGACCTGACGGCGATCAAACTCTACCCCGCCGGCATCACCACCAACTCCGAGGGGGGCGTCAGCGGCTTCGATGTCGAGGCGCTGCGCCCCACCCTCAGTGCCATGAGCGACCTGGGGATTCCCCTCTGCATTCATGGAGAGACCAATGGCTTCGTGATGGATCGGGAGGCGGAGTTTGTCCCTATTTATGAGAAACTCGCGGCTGCCTTCCCCGATCTGACCATCATCATGGAGCACATCACCACCGCTGAGAGTGTCGCCGCACTGGACACCTACCCCAATCTCCACGCCACGATCACCCTCCACCATCTCTATATCACCCTCGATGATGTCGCCGGAGGAATGCTCCAGCCCCATCTCTTCTGCAAGCCCATCGCCAAACGTCCCGAAGATCGAGAGGCGCTCCTCGATGCAGCACTCAACGCCCACCCC
>WFMQ01000075.1 GCA_015488995.1 Nitratifractor sp.
AACCGCAACCACGGAAACCCAAGTCGACGTGGCACCGGCACGTGCCTCCACACCCGACACAACGCCCGCCCCTAAACCGGAAGCCGAGATGCCCACACCCGCCCAGCCCCAGGAGGAAACACCTGCAGAGACAGCGGTGCCCAAAGAGGAACCTGCCCAAGAGAATTCGGGCAAAGAGGATTCTGCCAAAGAACCCGAACCGGTCAAAAAGCCCGTAGCCACTTTTGAGAGTGATGCCATCACCATCACCAGTAAAGAGGCAGAAGAAGCGCCCAAGCCTCGTCGTGCCCGGCGCCCCATCGGTCGTGGAGGGATCACCATCGTCAAAAAGGCAAAGCGTGCTCCGGTACGCTCATCCAAAAACATATCGTTGGGCAATGCTCCCGCTGCCAGTCCTCACAGCAAGAAGCGAAAATCCAAACGCCCTGTCGAAGCCAAAACCACTGGTGAAAAACTGGAGATTCTCGGCGACAGAGGTTTGGGCGCAAGTGTAGAACTCTACGAAGAAGAAGAGGTGGTCTTGCTCGACTTCTCGGATAAAAATATTTATGAAGAGATGAAACGTCAAGAAGAGCGTCGCCGTGCCGAAGCCAAGAAGCGCGAACAGCAACAAGGCAATATGTCGGCCGGTGCCCGCAAATTCCAACCTCAGCAACGCCGCTCCATCCGTCGAGGTGGCAAGAAAAAACGGTATACCCGTCCCGAAACACAAGAAAAGGTCAGTGTGGTCAGAATCCCCGAAGACGTCCGCGTCTATGAATTTGCCGAAAAAGTCGGCGTGAGTGTCGGTGAAGTGGTCAAAGTGTTGTTTACACTCGGTACCATGGTGACCAAAAACGATTTCCTCGACAAAGACTCAATCGAGATCCTTGCTGAAGAGTTTGAGGTAGAAGTCGAGACCATCAATCCGCTTGATGCCCTCGATTACGTCGCCACCTATGATGAGGTCGAAGAGGAAGCCTCAGAGGCACGTCCTCCTGTTATTACCATCATGGGGCATGTTGACCACGGTAAAACATCCCTGCTTGACAAAATCCGCGCCACCAAAGTCGCCGACAAAGAGGCCGGGGGAATCACGCAGCACGTGGGGGCCTATCAGGTGGAGAAAAACGGCCAGAAAATCACGTTTGTGGATACTCCAGGTCACTCAGCCTTTACCGAGATGCGTGCCCGGGGTGCCATGGCGACCGATATCGCCATCATTGTCGTCGCGGCGGATGATGGGGTGATGCCCCAGACCAAAGAGTCGATCTCTCACGCCAGGGCTGCCGATGTGCCGATGATTTTCGCCATCAACAAGATGGACAAAGAGGCCGCCAACCCCGACAACGTCAAGTCCCAACTTGCCGAGATGGGGATCCTCTCCGTCGATTGGGGGGGTGAGTACGAATTTATCCCTGTTTCAGCCCACACCGGTATGGGGATCGATGATTTGCTTGAGACGATCCTCCTCCAAGCCGAAGTGATGGAGCTCGAGGCCGATCCGACCCGTGCCGCCAAAGCCGTCGTCGTCGAGAGTTCGGTCGAGAAGGGCTTCGGCCCCGTCGCCAATATCATCGTCAAAAATGGAACGCTCAACGTCGGAGACAATGTCATCGTCGGTACCACCTACGGACGTGTCCGTACGATGATCCTCGATGATGGCAGTCGTGCCAAATCGATTGGTCCGAGTACCCCGGCAGCGGTGGTTGGACTTCAGGAAGTCCCCGAGGCCGGTGAAGTGATGATCGGTATGGAGAATGAAAAAGCGGCCAAAGAGATCGCCGACAAGCGTAAAGAGCTGGCACGCACCAAACTCCTCTCCAAGTCCACCAAAGTCTCCATCGATGAGCTGGGCTCCCTCATCGCTGAAGGGCAGATCAAGAAACTGCCTCTGATCGTCAAAGCCGATGTCCAAGGTTCTCTCGAAGCGATCAAGGGTGCCTTGGCCGATCTCAAGAACGAAGAGGTCAAAGTCGAAGTGATCCACGACGGTGTAGGGGGGATCACCGACAGCGATGTTACGCTGGCCGATGCGAGCGAAAACGCCATCATTGTCGGGTTCAATGTCCGACCCACCGGTGCGGTCAAAAACAAAGCCAAAGACCTTGGCGTTGAGATCAAAGCCTACTCGATCATCTACGATCTTCTCGACGATGTCAAAGCCCTCCTTGGCGGACTCATGAGCCCCGTCGTCAGCGAAGAAGTGACCGGTCAAGCCGAAGTGCGCGAGACGTTCACTGTCGCCAAAGTAGGTACCATTGCTGGCTGTATGATCACCGACGGGGTCATCACCCGTGGAGCGGGAGCGCGTCTGATCCGAGACGGTGTGGTGGTGTATACCAGCCGCATCAGCTCACTCAAGCGTTTCAACGACGATGCCAAAGAGGTTCGCAACGGTTTTGAGTGTGGTATCATGCTTGAAAACTTCAACGACATCAAAGTGGGCGATGTGTTTGAGACCTTCAAAGAGGTGGAGGCACAAGCAAGCCTATGAGCCCCGAAGCCATCAAGCTCAAGCGCACCGAGTCGGTGCTCAAGGAATTGCTCCCCGAAGCATTTGGCACCCTCGATGATCTACGGATCAATGGCTTGAATGTGATCGATGTCGTCTGCTCTCGTGGTCGCTACGACGCGCGGGTCTACCTTGACCCGACGGGCTTGAATGGGCAAGAGCAGTCCGAAGCCTTGAAACAACTTCGGAAAGTCAGCAGTCACCTAAGTACCTATATCCGGGACACTGAAGCGTGGTACCGTGCTCCGAAGTTTACGTTTGAATTTGACGATCAGCTCGAACGGATTGACCGCATGGAGAAACTCTTTGCTCAAATATCCAGCCAAAAATCAGAGGAGCCTTCGGATGAATCTTGAAGACCAGATTGCCAAAATTGTCCAAGCAAACGGTGCAGAGTTTTACGATACCGAGACGGCAACCGAAGCCGAACAAACTGTCTACCGCGTCTACATCACCCATCCAGATGGCATCACCCTCGATCGGTGTGCCGACATCTCACGTGAGCTCTCCCCCTTTCTCGATGTCCATCCCCCCATGAACGGAAAATATTTCCTCGAGGTCAGCTCCCCCGGCATCGAACGCCCCTTGAGCAAACCTCGCCATTTCCAACAAGCCGTCGGTGAAAAAGTCCGGCTCAAAGTCCCCGGTCAGGATCGCCTCCGTGGGACATTAGTCGCTGCCGACGATCAGGGGGTGACCGTCGAGACTAAGCACGGCGAGGAGACCTATACCTATGGCGAGATCGCCAAAGCCAAAACCTATTTTGAGTGGTAGCGATTGAGCAGATAAATCGCTGCCACCGCCATCGTCGTCCCCACAATCATCCCCGCAGTCATATGCTCCCCCAAAAAGATCGCACTCAACCCAATCGCACTGAAGGGGACTAAAAACGTGAACGAACTGATCCGGTCGGCACCGATCCTCTGCCCTCCGACAAAATAGATCGACGTTGCAAAGGTGGTGCTGAAGAGGGCCAGTGAGAGGAGATTGAGCCAAGGGATGACACCGATGTGGAGCATGTCGGTGCGGAAGTCGGCGACTCCAAATCCCTCAATCAGTGTCGTAAAGAGATAGAGATAGAAGCTGTAAACCAACGGCCCAATACCGGTCACTTTGCTGGCGACGATGGTCAAAATCGCCCAGAGGAGTGCCGCGAGGATAAAGTACAGATTTTCCAAGCGAAAGATTTGCTCCGCGCTGAAGCTCCAGACATTGAGGATCGTCATCACCCCCAGTGCCCCAAGCAACAAGGCCAACGCATCCTGTCTCCGTACAGCACGTCGTCCGAGGATGGCCGCGAGGAGAAAGGTGACGATGGGGATCAGCGTCGTCACAAACGCACCCCCCAAGCCGGCTGTCCCCAAATGCGTCCCCTCGATGTATAGCCACGTATAGATCGTCAGGATCACGGCCGCGATGAGGGTCACCAGTGCCGACCGCAGATCGAGGACAAACGAACGCCGCATCCCTATGAGGATCGGCACCATGCTGATCGTCGTCAAAAGATACCGGTAAAAAATAATCTCATTGACACTCATGTGATCGCTCAGGTACTTGGCATGCACCCACGATCCACCCCAGCCAATCATCGCCAAAAACATCAGGAAGTAAAAGAGAGCATGGGAACGGTGAAGCATCGTATACCTTTTCGACAAAATGGAGGGGAGAGTTAGCTTGCCGCCAACGCCTCTTCGGGGTAGACGCCCAGCTCACGGGCTTCGACAAGGAAGCCTTCCCCGACCCGCACTTTGGACTCGATGACAATGTCGGCGAGCTTGCTCTTGATGTGCAGCTCCAGCGGGCGACGGCCGGGGTGTCTTTCGGCGAGACAGAAGAGCTCTTCGGCGATCTTGGGGTCAGGCATGAGATCGAGGGCGATGATCAGAGGGGGTTGGTCAGGCTCAGGCGTGTGGTGTTCCTCTTTTTTGACCTTCACCTTCTCTTTGCGGGCATCTTTGAGGGATTCGATCTTGAGGATGTTCATCCGAGTGAAGTCCCCATCACGCCCGATCTTGACTTTGAATGCGATGGGCTTGGTCATGTCAAAATCATCTTCAAGCTCTTTGAGGCGGTTTTCAAACAGCATCAACTCGATGTTGCCATGCAAATCCATGATGTTGGCGATGCCGAATTTGTTCCCTTTTTTACTGATCTTGTGCGTGATCTCTTCGATGCGCCCGATGAAGAGTGCTTGTGAGCCGTCGGCCAAATCATCGATCTCGGAGCTCAGAGTGTAGCTAATCTGTGAGAGCTCATCCCGATAGCGATCGAGTGGGTGACCGGAGACGTAGAAGCCAAGCGATTCTTTTTCAAACGCCAGAATCTGCATCGGCTCATACTCATCCATGCGCGTCAGTTCCACCTCAACACTCGTCATCTCTTCTCCCCCGCCAAAGAGCGAGCCGACCGCCATTTTCTTGGCTTCGCCCGCTTTTTTGGCTGCATCGACCAGCTCCTCGATCTGCACCAACATCGCCTGACGTGAATACTCGAAGCTGTCGAGTGCTCCGGCTTTGATGAGCGCTTCGACCACCTTTTTATTGACCTTGGTCGCATCGATCCGAGAGACAAAATCACTCAGACTCCTAAACGCCCCTTCCGCCCGTGCTTCGAGGATCGAACGGATTGCGATGTCCCCGGCTCCTTTGACAGCCCCCAGACCGAATATGACCGATTCCTGACCGTCAATGTTGTCGGCGATAAACTCCAAATCGGAGCGGTTGACATCAGGGGGGAGGAGTTGAATGTCCATGTGTTTCAACTCATCGACGTACTTGACGACCTTGTCGGTGTTGTTTTTCTCCAGCGTCAGGATCGCGGCCATGAACTCGGTGGGGTAGTAGTATTTGAGATACGAAGTGTAGAAGGTGACCATCGCATAGGCCGCCGAGTGGGATTTGTTGAATCCATACCCGGCAAATTTGACGATCAGGTCAAAGAGCTCTTCGGCTTTGACTCGATCGAAGCCCTTCTTCGCTGCCCCTTCGGCAAACTCATCTTTGAGCTTGTCCATCTCCTCCTTGATCTTCTTACCCATTGCCCGGCGTACGAGATCCGCGCCACCGAGGCTGAAGCCCCCGATGGTCTGGACGATCTGCATGACCTGTTCTTGGTAGACGATGACACCATAGGTGGGCTTGAGGATCGGTTCAAGCTCAGGGAACATATAGGTGATCTCTGCCCGGCCGTGCTTCCGCTCGACAAAATCATCCAGCATCCCCGACTCCATCGGCCCGGGACGGTAGAGGGCCAGCATCGCGATGACATCTTCGAAGCCGTCGGGCTTGAGCTTTTTGGCCAAGTCGCGCATCCCGGTTGATTCGATTTGGAAGAGTCCGAGGGTCTCTCCGGTGCCGATGTACTCATACACTTTGGGGTCTTCGATGTTCTCCTCGACGAAGTTGATCCGCCGACCGTGGCGTTTCTCGACGAGTTGGAGTGCCTCTTCGATGACCGTGAGGGTCTTGAGGCCGAGGAAGTCAAACTTGATGAGATCCACATCCTCAACGTATTTGCCGCTGTACTGTGTCGCCAGTGTGTCCATTCCGGAGGGTTTAAACAGTGGGGTCTTCTGCCAGAGGGGTTCGTTGGAGATGACCACTCCGGCGGCGTGGGTGCCGGCGTTGCGGTTGAGCCCTTCGAGGGCTTTGGCAAATTTCCAGACCCGGGCGGCCTGGGGGTCGCTCTCGATGAGCTCTTTGATCTTGGGCTCTTTGTCGTACGCACTGTCGAGGTCGATTTTCAGCTCATCGGGGATCAGCTTGGCAAAGGCATCGGCTTTGGAGTACGGCATATCAAGCACCCGCGCGACATCCCGGATCACTCCCTTGGCCAGCAATTTACCAAAGGTGATAATCTGCGCGACGTTGACCCGGCCGTATTTGTCCACCACATAGTCGATGATCTCCTGCCGACGCGCCTGACAAAAGTCCATATCGATATCCGGCATGCTCACCCGCTCGGGGTTAAGAAATCGCTCAAACAGCAGTCCATAAGGCATCGGATCGATGTCGGTAATCCGCAGCGAATACGCCACCAGCGACCCGGCTGCCGACCCCCGCCCAGGGCCGACCGGTATCCCCATCTGCTTGGCGACATCGACAAAATCCCACACGATGAGCATGTAGCCGGGGAATTTCATCGCGTTAATGATCTCGATCTCCACTTCGAGGCGTTCCCGGTATTCCACATGTTTAGCTTCTGGGACGATTTTAAGACGGGCATTGAGCCCTTCGCGTGCCTCACGCATGAACAAAACTTTGTCATTCTCAAGTGAATACTCTACATCCGGCTCCGGCAAGGTCAACCCCACCGCTTCGGCTCGCTCACGGGCAAACTTGAAGTTCGGCGGTGTCGGGTTGCCCAGTTTGATCTCGAGGTTGCACTTGTCCACGATCTCCTGAGTATTTTCAAGTGCTTCGGGGATGTCGGCAAAGAGCCGTGCCATCTCTTCGGGCGATTTGACATAAAACTCCCGCACCGAGTGGCGCAGACGGTCGGGATCGTCGTAGAGTTTGTTCATCGCGATGCACATAAACGCCTCATGCGCCTCGCCATCATCCTGCACTGTGTAGTGGGTATCGTTGGTGGCGACGATTTTGATCCCGGTCTCCTGCGAAAGGCGGATGACCTCCTTGTCGATCCGCTGCTGATCCCCGATCCCATGCCGCATCATCTCAAGGTAAAAATCCTCCCCGAAGAGCTCCTGGTAGCGCAACGCGACCTCTTTGGCTTCGTCATACCCCTTGGCACCGTTTTTGAGGTTGCGTTCTGAGAGATTGAGATTCCAGTTGATCTCCCCCTGCAAGCACGCCGAGGAGCACACCAGCCCCTCGGCATGGTCTTTGAGCAGGTTCCAGTTGATGCGCGGGTAGTAGTAAAAGCCATCGATGTAGGCTTTGGAGCTCAGCAGCATGAGATTTTTGTACCCGACATCGTTTTTGGCATAGAGGCAGAGGTGGTAACGCTGTCGGACACTTTTATCCCCGATCTCCTCTTGATTGTGCAGGTACGCTTCCATCCCGATGATCGGCTTGATCCCCTCTTTGCGCATGGTATTATAGAAGTCGATCGCCCCAAACATGTTGCCATGATCGGTCATCGCCACCGAGTCCATCCCGAGCTCCTTGACCTTCGTGGCCAACGCTTTGATCTTGTTGGCACCGTCAAGCAGAGAGTACTCGGTGTGGAGGTGGAGATGGGTAAATTTGGGGGTGTCAGACATGGGTACCTCGGTCAAAAATATTTGGGAAATGACTATAGCAAAGGGGGGATTAGAGGAAGATAAATCCACATCGATGGCCACGGCCTCAACGAATCCATCCAAAAGATAATGTATAATCCTCCAACCATTCTACTACAAAGGTACTCCGCATGAATCTTCTCCTTATCGGTGCCGGCAACATGGGCGGTGCCATGCTCGCCGGACTCGACCGTACACACGTGACCGTCGTCGAAGCGTATCCGCCCCGTGCCCGGGAACTCTCCCAACTCTATCCCGAGATCACGATCCTTGATACGATCCCACCTCTGGATGGCTACGTTGTTTTATTAGCCGTGAAGCCCCAATCACTGTCCGGAATGACCTTCAAGGGTGAAGCCGATGCCCTCATCTCAATCCTCGCCGGCACATCATTGGAGACCTTGCGCGAGACAATTCAAGCGACCTACTACATCCGCGCCATGCCCAACCTCGCCGCCCTCAAGCAAAAGGCCGTCACCTCCGTCACTGGTGATGTCGCTTTCAAAGAGCAAGCCCTCACCATTCTCTCCAGCATCGGTCAAGCGATCTGGCTCGAGAATGAAACCCAACTCGACATCGCCACGGGTATCGGCGGCTCGGCCCCCGCTTGGCTGGCACTCGTCGCTGAAGCCCTCGCCGATGGGGCGGTCACCATGGGGCTACCCCGTGCGACCAGCTACGCCTACCTCCCGATGCTCTTCGAGGGGATGGGTGCCTTGCTGGCCGAGGAGCACCCCGCCCTCCTCAAAGATCGTGTCATGTCCCCCGGTGGCACCACCGCCGCTGGCTACGCCCAACTCGAAGCAGCGGGGACACGCAATGCCTTCATGCAGGCGATGCAAGCGTGCTATGAGAGGACACAGGCACTCTAACCCGGGGACGCAACTGTAATCGTAGTATTTCCAGCGACTACAATCACTGCCCTAAGGTATGGCTATCTCAAGGAGTCACCATGTATCTTTTTTCCGATCGTCTCTACCGCAAAGATGAAATCACCCTTGATGACAACCAAAAACAGGTGATCTTCACCACGATTGACAATGAGACAATCCTGGAGTGGCTCAACCTGCATGGTTTTCCTGAGAGCTTCATCGAAGACATCCAAAACGAAGATCAAAGTATCGCCTACGAGTTCAACACAAAATTTCGCCTCATTATCCTCAAGTATTTTGTCAAAGACGAAGAGGATGCGATGCTCTATGACGATGAAAATGTCGTCGTCATCGTCACGGACACGACACTGGTGTTTCTCAGTCGGGATATGCGGATCATCAAACACATCACCACCAAGCTCTTCAAACGGTACGATCAGCGTGATTCACTCGAGTACATCACCTACTCCATTATTGACATTATGGTGGACAATACCATGAACATCATTGACCGGATCGATGACCATCTCGAAGAGATCGAAGATCGCATTTTTGCCGAGGATTTGGAAGAACACGAGGTACAAAAGAGCCTCTACTTCGCCCGCCGCACGCTCAACCGCATCACCAAACTCTCCGTCCAATCCAACGATGTGGTCAACAAAATCTACAACCATTTCACCGCCGAAACACGCCAAAAACTCAAATATGAGTTCATCGACCTCAAAGAACACCTCTCCTTCTCGATCAACGAATCCAAATCCTACCTCGACCGCACCGGCTATCTCCAAAACCTCCTCATGGGTTTTATGAGCAACCGGATGAATCAGGCAATGCAGCGACTCGCCGCGATCTCACTGATCTTCTTGCCGTTGACGTTCCTCGTGGGTGTCTACGGGATGAACTTTGACTTCATGCCAGAGCTACGATGGAAATATGGCTATTTTGCTGTCTGGGGGGTCAACCTCGCGGTAGCATGGCTGATCTATCGATGGTTGAGGGAGAAAAAGTGGATATGAACTGAAGTACGTAAGAATATCCCGTCATCTCTTGACGGGATGTTGTGAGACAAAAGGCTTATTTGCTCGGCGCCTGATCCGTACCAATCACGCAGGTCCATTCACCGATCAAAGTCTTATTGGTCACTTTATCATTGATATCCCCTTCTTCACACTTGTCACCACTCGTAGCCGTTCTCCCATAGCTCGCACACGTGGCCGTGTTGTCCTTGTCGATGTAAAAAATCAAGTCACCTTTGTAGTCATACTTTTTGGAAACTTCACTGATACTGTAAGAGTTGCACGAAAATGTGCTGGTGTTTTTAACGACAAGTAAATAATTTTTACTGGTGACATTATTGACATCCTTTGTCTCTTTGTCGTCTTTCTTCTTCACCTGGGGGGCTTCATCCGATGCGAAGACGCATGCGCGGTCACCGTAGCCGGTACTTCCCTTAGCGATAAGATCATTCTCTTCGATGCATAAGCCACTTTTACCATTGTAGTCATCGCATGTGACGGTGTTGGCATCCTCATGATACAGAAGATTTGTAAAACCAGCTTTCTCTTTGATCGTACCTATGGCCAGAAAACTACACGCCGTTGAGCTTAAATTGTGTGCTATGATATTCAGAGGCATCGCCACGATGTCCTTCTTGCTCGATTCACACCCCGTTACCATCAAAGCAACCCCAATCAAACTGCTTACCATCAATGACTTTTTCATCATTCACTCCTCATGTATAAGTATAAAGATATTGTAGCACAAAATAAGTCTAAGTGCAAATTTTTTAAATTAAATTTATTATAATGTGTAGTTAAAAATATCCTAAAGGTAAAAAGATTCAACGCTTTATGCTATAATCCCGTCCGAAGGCAGGTAGGTAGCAGCTGGCAGCATCATGCTGCGAGAGGAAAGTCCGGGCTGCATGCAAGGCAGGACTCCATCTAACGGATGGCCGGAGCGATCCGAGGGCACGTGCAACAGAGAGTAAACCGCCTACTGAAAGGGTCAGACCCGCAACGATAACGCTGATGCATTATCGTTGAGGTCAGACCCTTTGGTGGGTAAGGGTGAAAGGGTGGGGTAAGAGCCCACCGGTGGGGGTGGTAACATCCTCAGCCAGGTAAACCCTGTCCGCAGCAAGGGGCACCAGGTACAAGCCTTGCATTTTTTGTGTGTCCCGCTTGAGCGTGTCGGCAACGGCAAGCCTAGATAAATTGCTACCCACGACAGAACCCGGCTTATCGCCTGCCTTCCTCTCCAAATTACAGCGAAGCCTCCCTTCAAAATAGCCGAGAGACACCACCAGACTGTAAGCTCAAATGCGATAAAATCAAAGACCTTTTATGACATCACACAAGGGACATCGCCCCATGAAAAAAACCAAAGATTTTTTACGAACACGTGTCGAAGACGATCTCGCCTCGGGCAAATATGAGACGATCATCACCCGGTTTCCTCCCGAGCCCAACGGCTTCCCCCACATCGGGCATGCCAAGTCGATCTACATCAACTTCGGAATTGCGCATGACTATAACGGTCGATGCAATCTGCGGATGGACGACACCAACCCTACCACCGAAGATCCCCGCTATGTGGAGGCACTCAAGGATGCCGTGACGTGGCTGGGGTATCGGTGGGATGGCGACGTGCGGTACACCTCAGATTATTTTGACCGCTTGTATGACTATGCGGTTGAGCTTATTGGCATGGGCAAAGCCTACATCGACAGTGTGGATGAAGAGACGATGCGTCTCAATCGGGGGACGGTGACCGAGGCAGGCGTACGCAGTGCGTATGCCGAGCGATCCATCGTAGAAAACCTGGACCTGTTTGCGCGGATGAAAGCGGGAGAGTTTGCCGACGGAGAGCACGTGCTCCGCGCCCGGATCGACATGGCTGCGGCCAACATGAAGATGCGCGATCCCCTCCTCTATCGTATCCGCAACGTCGCCCACTACCGGGCGGGGGATGCCTGGCATATCTATCCAATGTATGATTTTGCCCATTGTCTCTCGGATTACATCGAAGGGGTGACTCACTCCATTTGCACACTGGAGTTTGAAAACAACCGAGACGTGTACGACTGGATCATCGATGCACTCGGGCTGGAGCCGCCGCGCCCGTATCAGTATGAGTTTGCCCGGCTCAGTATCAACTACACCATCATGAGCAAACGGAAACTCCTTGAACTGGTCGATACCCACAAAGTCAGTGGCTGGGACGACCCGCGCCTCCCCACCATCGCTGGTCTCCGCCGACGAGGGTACACGCCTGAGGCCGTGCGCAAATTTTGTGAGCAAATCGGCATCTCCAAGGCCAACTCCACCGTGGATGTCTCCCAGCTGGAGTTTGCCATCCGGGACGATCTCAACCCCAAAGTCCCCCGCGTGATGTGCGTCCTCGATCCTCTCAAAGTCACGATCACCAACTACGAGGGCTCCGAAGAGATCGACGCACCGTATTATCCCCACGATGTCCCGAAAGAGGGATCACGGAAGCTCCCTTTCTCTCGGGAGATTTACATCGATCGGGGCGATTTCTCCGAGCATCCCCCCCAAGGCTACTATCGTCTCACCCCCAATCAGCCGGTGCGTCTCAAGCACGCCTACATCATCACCTGCGATGAAGTGATCCACGACGCATCCGGGAACATCACCGAAATCAAAGCCCACTACCATCCCGACTCCCGCAGCGGAGCCGACACCAGTGGCATCCGGGTCAAGAGCGCGATTCAGTGGGTCGATGCTATCGCATCCCGCCCCATCGAAGTGCGCCTCTACGACCGCCTCTATGCTTCAGAAGTGCCACAAAGTATGGACGATCTCAATCCCGATTCTCTCCGTGTCATCAGCGGAGCACTGATCGAACCCGCCGTCATTGCCGAGAAACCAGATGTGCGTTTCCAATTTGAGCGGGAGGGGTATTTCTACCGTGATCCGATCGATTCCATGGATACAAAACCGATCTTCAATCGCATCGTCACCCTCAAAGACTCGTGGAGCAAAAAGCGACAAACCCCAACCCAACCGTCAAAGCCTCAGCCGAAAAAGGAGCAAGTCGATGGGGAGGTCACCCCTATGAATCGTGAGGAGGAAGCACGCTTCAATCACTACACCGATTCGCTGGGTCTCGGAAGCGAAGTGGCCAATACGTTGGCGCGGGACAGTAAGCTGGCTTCGTTTTTCGAGACCGCACTTGGTGAAGTGGTGGCCGCAACCGAACGGGCCAAGATCACGGCCAATATCGTCGCCAACGACGTCGCCCGCCATATCAAGCTCTCCGAAGGTGCCCCCCTCCTCTTGACACCGACTCACGTCGCCCAATTGGCTCGGATGGTCGAAGAGGCGACCATTTCAAGTAAGATTGCCAAAGAGATCTTTGAGGTGATGGCTGCCCAGGGGCGCGACCCAGAGCAGATCGTCGCGGAAAAGGGGCTGAGGCAGATCAGCGACCCAGCCGAAATCATCCCCATCATCGATGCGGTGATCGCTGCCCATCCAGACAATCTCGCCAAATACCACGGCGGCAACACCCGCCTGCTCGGATTCTTTGTCGGACAGGTGCTCAAAGCCACCGGAGGCAAAGCCAACCCAAAAGTGGTCAACCAACTTGTCCAGGAGAGATTGGGATGAAACGGTGGATTACCGTCGCATTGTCACTCCTGATTTTGGTTCTGCTGCTTACAGTCGGTGCACTGATCTATCTCTACAGTGATGCCGGCAATACACGTCTCCGCACCTATCTCGAGCAAGAGATACAGAGGCAAACCCACCTCCCCATCACCTTCAACCGATTCAGGCTCACCCGTGGGCATCTCTATTTTGTGGCGGTGATGGGACGAGAGGCTTCACTGGGATTTGACGGCAGCTTTGATCTGTTCCACCGTCGACTCGATGGACGCTACCTCCTCAAAGCTTCGCACGCCCGCTATCAGACGTACACCCTCCGCCAAGCCAACATCTCCGGGGAGGTGCACGGGACGATCGACAATCTCAGGTTGCAGGGGAAGGGGACACTTCTCGATGCCCCCACTTCGTTTCGACTCAAGATTCGGGAGCGCATCCCACAGGACATCATCGTCCAGCTGCGCAAACTCCCTCTCGATGAGCTGATGAGATTGGGGGGGCAGCCTCCCCTGATACAGGGACAACTCAATGTCGATGTCGTCTTGCCCGCGATTGGGAAAAAAGGGAGCCACAGACGTGCCATTCTGTCATTGTCTGGAGCCCATTTTGATGCCGCGATGATTCGCAAACTCTATGGCTACACTCTCCCCAAAGACAAGACAGCTCTCCAAGGCAAGATCGAAGCACACCTCAACGGGATGCAACTCACCTTTGATGGAGACATCATCAGTACCTTGCTCACCATCCACCTCAACAACGGACAAGCCAACATCGAAGAGAAGAGTGCTGCATGCGATGCACGTATCGAGGCAACCGAGCTCTCCCCCGTGACGCAAGACTGGCTGCACGGTCCTTTCAAGCTGGTCGGCTCGGTGAAGCATGACGAATTGGGGACACAACTCCAGCTCCAGACGCACTCCCTCGGGGGCACCATCCAAGCTGATTATGCCCAAACACTCTCGGTGACGCTCAAAGATGTCACTCTGGGGCGTCTGTTTCATCTCGTGGGGCAACCCCAATATGGGCACGGGAAGCTCGGCGGCACCCTCCGCCTGACCCAGTTTCAACCGCAGTCAGGTCAGTACCGTCTCAAGATCACCGATGGGAAGATAGACACCAAGCTGCTCAATCAGCAGATGGGAACTTCCCTGCCCCCGCGTGCCATCTTTACCCTCAATTCACGTGGCACATACACCAAAGGGGTTCTCAGTGCTGCGGCGTCCCTCCGCTCCAATCTCATCCATGCCGACATGGACAAGATCCGCTTCACCGCTGCCGACAAGACCTTATCCACCCACTACCGCGTCCGCATCCCCAATCCTCTCCTCTTGGCCGGCAAACGCGGGAAAGGGGTGCCGGTTCGTATCGAGGGTACCGCAATACGGGGGAAAAGTCTGCAGGTCAAAGGGGATACCTTTGGTCTGGGGAAACGTCTCTCCTTTGACTACGGAGACAACCGTTTGTCGGTCCTTGCCAATGGGGTGATACTTGAGAGACTTCTATCAAGCTTTGGCCTGCCGACATACGTCTCGGGCAAGGTGGATGCTCTGGTTGACTTGACCTCTCTGTATCCTATCGAGGGGAGACTCTCACTCGATGCCCCTCAGTTGACCACCCACCCCGATGCGCTCAAACGCATCATGGGCACCCCGCTCAACACCGCATTCGGTGTCACACTCAACGCCGAAGCCAAGCGGGGGATTCTCTACGGTATGGGGAGGATTCAGAGTCCCTTCATGAGACTCACCTTCCCCAAAATGTCCTGGGATGTGCAGCACACGGTGCTCAAATCGCCGTTTAAGCTTATCCTCCCTAATTTGGCAAAACTACAACCCTTAATCGGCACAAAACTTTCAGGGAAGCTTGTCACCGATGGCTCAATCTACTCCGGGAAAGAGATTGATCTCAAAGGCGCTACCTCGTCACTGGGGGGATCTTTGACCTATCGGATGCGCGGCACACAGGTCAATGCCGCGCTCAAAAATGTCTCACTCCCCAAGCTGTTGCGGATGATCGATCAGCCGGATCCAATGCGTGGCACCATCCATGGCACCATCGCATACAACACCTTTAGCCGTCGGGGAGATGTCCGCACGACCCTCGACCGCTTTCAGTTCAAACCCAGCAAACTCACCTCTGCGGTCAAAGTGGTACTCCGAAAGGACCTCACACAGGTGATCTATGACCACACCTCCATCGATGCCGACATCCATGGCGATGCGATCGCTTACCGACTCAAAGCCAACGGTGGACGCAGTGATTTTGCGATTCGGGATGGCAAGCTCAACACAAAAGCCCAGACCAACAAGGCCAGCTTCGGACTCAGAGTGGATAGTGTCGATGTCATCGGTACAATCCGAGGGGCGATACGCACCCCCAAGATCACCGTACTTCCCGGAAAATTGCTCCGCAATCGTATCAAGAAAAAAGTGATCCAGAAAGTAGCCCCCACACTGAAAAAAGTACTCAAGAAACAGATCGGAAGTTCTGCTGCGGGCGCTTTGATCAAAAAAATACCGAAACTCTTCTAAAGGATACCCCCATGACCGCCATCGAAAAACTCAAAAATCTCCTCTCCCACGAAATCCTTCCCGACCTCGAGGGGGCAATCGATGAAATGTTCGCCATGGTCGAGCGCGACAAGACCATCTCCTTGGCCGACCGTGAAGAGCTTGAAGAGCTACAAGAGATGCATGCAGAGTGTCGAGAGATCCTCATCGAAATCGAGGCCAAAGAGCTCGAAGAGGGTGAAGCGGAAGAGTTGCTATTGGAGCTGATTGACGCAAAATCCGAATAGAAGCACCTTAAAAAATTCATATTTTTTGCCCGATACAACCACGACGATCATCGTAAGGGCGATCCGTGTGATACCCCCATGTCCATCGGTGAGGGAAAGATCAAACACGATGCCATCTGGGATGGATTAAAAGGGTTGGTGTTATCGATAAGAATTGACGTTTAAAGGGTGCGCAATTGCGCCCCCTACACGGTGAGGATCGTACCGGTCAGAGATTACTTGACCTCATACTGCTCCCGACCCATCTGATAGAGATCGTTTCCATAGGTGTCGTTGATGACGGTGACGGGGAACTCTTCGACTTCGATGCGGCGGACGGCTTCGGGGCCGAGCTCTGGGTAGGCGATCACTTCGGCTGATTTGATCCGTTTGCCCAGCAAGGCACCGGCTCCACCGGTGGCACCAAAATAGATCCCATCGTACTCGATGCAGGCATCTTTGACGGCTTGGTTGCGCTTGCCTTTGCCGATCATCCCTTTGGAACCGTGGGCGAGCATGGTGGGAGAGTAACTGTCCATCCGATAGCTGGTCGTAGGGCCGGCACTGCCGATCGGATCCCCCGGCTTGGGCGGGGTGGGGCCGACGAAATAGATCACGCTTCCTTCGAGGTCGAAGGGGAGTGCTTCGCCTGCTTCGATCAAATCGACGAGACGTTTATGTGCGGCATCACGTGCCGTAAAAAGAACACCGCTGAGGTAGACGACATCACCCGCTTTGAGTTGGCGGGTGTCTTCGCTGGTCAGGGGGGTTGTCAAATGATAGGTTGCCATGAGGACTCCTTAGAGGGTGATGTGCGCGTGGCGTGAGCTGTGGCACTGGATGTTGACCGAGACTGGCAGAGAGGCGATGTGGCAGGGGTTGGACTCGATGTGGACAGCCATGGCGGTTTTGGTGCCGCCCATGCCCATCGCGCCGATCCCGAGATTGTTGATCTTCTCGAGGAGGGTCTGTTCCATCTCGTTGAGCTCTTCATCGGGGTTTTCGGTGCCGATATCACGGAAGAGGGCGTGCTTGGAGCTGATGACCGCTTTTTCAAATGTCCCGCCGATCCCCACGCCGACGACGATGGGAGGGCAAGGGTTGCCCCCCGCGTCTGAGACCACCTCACGCACATACTCGATGATCCCTTCTTTGCCCGCAGCTGGGGGGAAGACCCGTGCACGGGAGACGTTTTCGCTTCCGCCCCCTTTGGCGGCATACTCGATCTCGATCTTGTCACCGGCCACGAGGTCGAAGTGGATGATCGCTGGGAGGTTGTAGCCGATGGTGTCCTTGAGGTTGGCACGGCTAAAAGGCTCGCAAGTGCTGGCACGCAGATAGCCATCTTTGTACCCCTGCTCGGTGCCCATATTGATCGCATCGCGCAGGAGCCCCCCTTTGATCTTCACCTCTTCGCCAACACGGACGAAAAAGACCGCCAAGCCAGTATCTTGGCACAGAGGCCGCCCCTCGGTCTCCGCAATGTGAGCGTTTTCGAGGATCTGCTCAAGCACCGCTTTGGCTACCGGGGACTTTTCGGTCTTGGCCGACGTTCTGAGGGCATCGTACATGTCTTCAGGCAGATCGGTACTGCAATGGATGATCAAGTCACGGATGGTCTTGACCACGGTATCGAATTCTATTTCACGCATGGGTTCTCCTTGTTGGGGTTAAAAGTAATTTTTTGCTCTGAGGACATCGATCATCCCTTGCACCGATCCGACGCTTTTGGCAAAACGCTTCTTCTGACGGTCACTGAGGGTCACTTCAAAAATCTTCTCTGCACCTCCAGCACCGAGAACAACCGGCACACCTGAGACGACATCATGGTAGCCATATTCACCATCAAAGCAGATGGCACAAGGGTGGATTTGTTTGGTATCTTTGAGGATCGCTTCGACCATGAGAGCCGTTGACTTGGCCGGAGCATAATACGCCGATCCGGTCTTGAGATAGCCGACGATCTCCGCGCCACCGTGCTTGGTGCGCTCGATCACGTCGAGGATCTCCTCTTCGTCCAGCACGTCGCTCAGCGGGACACCCGCCACGGTCGAAAATTTGGGCAGAGGCACCATATCATCTCCATGACCGCCCATCACCGACGCGCGTATCTGACCCGCACCATATCCAATCTTCTCAAAGATGAAGTGCGCCATCCGGGCACTGTCGAGTATCCCCGCCATCCCCAGTACCCGCTCACGCGGGAAGCCACTCTCCTTGAGAGCGACATACGTCATCACATCGAGGGGGTTGGAGACCATGATGATGACGGATTCGGGCGCCTGCTCCTTGACATCGGCGATCACTTGTTTGGTGATGTCGGCATTGATCATCAGCAGATCATCTCGGCTCATCCCGGGCTTGCGCGGACTGCCAGCGGTGATGACGACCACATCCGATCCAGCCAAATCCTCAGCCTTCTCGGCAACAGACACGATGGTATGCGAGCGGGCAGCGTTGGCCGCTTGAGACATATCGAGTGCCTTCCCTTTTGCGATTTCTGGGGCACGATCCCGCAGGACGATCTCGTGACACGATCCTTTCATCGCCAGTGAATACGCCACAGTCGCGCCGACATTGCCGGCACCGATGATGGCGACTTTTTTCCCTCTACTCATGATACTCCTTTGTGTAGAAAACGAAGCCGTCCAAAACATATCTCAAAAGCCATGGCGTTTCAAATATGTTTTGTTGTCAGGCCTCATGAAGTCAGAAAAGCCAATCTCTTCCAACACCGCTTGGTTTGTCTCGTTGATTGAACCGGCAAACTCCATCCTAATGTGGAGGCAGAGCTTCAGCCCTGCACTGCGGGACTGAAGTCCCGCCTCCAGATATTCATCCCAAAATCAGATAGCGTCAATGATCGCATTGAGTGTCGCACTTGGGCGCATGGCCTGTGTGGCTTTGGCATTATCGGGATGATAATATCCGCCGATGTCCTGAGCTTTGCCTTCTGCAACAAGGAGCTCAGCAAGGATCGTCTCTTCATTATCGGCCAACTCTTTGGCAATGCGGGAAAATTTTGCAGAGAGTTCTTCATCCACCGCTTGCGCACCGAGTGCCTCCGCCCAGTAGCGGGCGACATAGTAGTGGCTCGCTTTGTTGTCAGGTTCACCGGCTTTGCGTGAGGGGGCTTTGTTGTTGTCCAAGTACCCTTCATTGGCTTTGTCGAGTGCCTCGGTGAGGATGCCCACTTTGGCATTTTCACTCTTCAGATAAATCATCCGCATGGACTCTGCGAGTGCAAGGAATTCACCAAGGCTGTCCCAGCGCAGATGCCCCTCGGCGAGGAATTGATCGACGTGTTTGGGTGCCGAACCGCCCGCTCCTGTCTCAAAGAGCCCGCCACCGGCCAACAGGGGGACGATCGAGAGCATCTTGGCCGAGGTACCCAGTTCAAGGATCGGGAAGAGATCGGTCAGATAATCCCGCAGTGCGTTTCCACTGACCGAGATGGTGTCTTTGCCCGCACGTACCCGCTCGAGAGAGTACGCCATCGCTTCGCGGGGTGCCATGATCTTGATCGTCAGACCCGTGGTATCATGATCGTTGAGATAGGTTTCGACTTTGGCGATCATGTTGCGATCGTGGGCGCGGTTGGTATCGAGCCAGAAGACTGCGGGATCTCCACTGAGGCGTGCCCGCTCGACGGCGAGACGTACCCAGTCACGGATCGGGATGTCTTTGGCACGGCTCATACGCCAAATGTCCCCCTGCTCGACCTCGCTACTCATCAACACATTGCCGTCTTCGTCAACCACTTTAACCACGCCGTCAGCCGAGATTTCAAAGGTGGTGGGGTGTGAGCCGTACTCTTCCGCTTTTTGTGCCATGAGTCCGACGTTGGAGACGCTGCCCATCTTGGTGACGTCGAACTGTCCGTTGCGCTTGACATCTTCGATGATCTCATCGTAGGTGGTGGCATAGCTGCGATCGGGGATCACAGCGGCACACTCTTGAGTTTTGCCATCTTTGTTCCACATTTTACCGCCGTCTCGGATGACCGGAGGCATCGAGGCATCGATGATAATGTCGTTGGAGGCGTGGAGGTTGGTGATTCCGTTGTCACTATCCACCATGGCGATGTTGGGGGTGCCCGCCTCGACGACGGCTTTGATAGCCGCGAGGATCTCCTCTTTTTTCTCACAGTTGGCAAGCTTCTTCTCGAGGTCACCGAGCCCGAGATTGGGGTTGACCCCCAGCTTGGCAAATTCATCGGCGTACTTCTCAAACACATCCTTGAAGAACACTTCCACCGCATGACCGAAGATGATCGGATCGGAAACTTTCATCATCGTTGCTTTGAGGTGGAGTGACCAAAGCACCCCTTTCTCTTTGGCTTCCTCGATGCTCTTGGCGAGGAAAGCCCGCAGAGCTTTGACCGACATGAAAGCCGCATCCAGCACCTCTTTGTCCAAGGCATCGATCTCTTTGAGGAGTTCTACGCTCCCCCCGTTTTTGTGGAGTTCGATGCGGACTTTGCCAGCACCTTCCTTGATGATCGACTGCTCATTGCCATAAAAATCACCCGCTTCCATGTACGTGACGTATGTTTGGGCATCGTCAGCAAATGGGCGGAGTTTGTGGGGATGGTTTTGGGCAAATTTCTTGACCGCTTTGGCGGCACGACGATCGGAGTTCCCCTCACGCAGGACAGGGTTGACAGCAGAGCCGAGACAGGTATTGTATTGGGCACGTATCGCTTGCTCTTCGTCACTTTCGGGATTTTCAGGGAAATCCGGAAGCGCATACCCCTGACCTTGAAGCTCAGCGATACACTCTTTGAGCTGTCCGATGGATGCAGAGATGTTGGGGAGCTTGATGATGTTGCCATCGGGCTGCTTGACCACCTGTCCGAGATAGGCCAGTTCATCGTCGATCCGCTGATCCGCATTGAGATACTCACCCATGGTGGCGATGACCCGTCCGGCCAGTGAAATGTCACGCGCCTCGACGTTGAGTCCGGCGGCTGCGGTGAATTTCTGTACGATGGGGAGCAGAGAATAAGTGGCCAGTGCCGGCGCCTCGTCGATCTTGGTCCAAATGATGGTGGGAAGTGAACTCATAATGGGTTCTCCTGTATGTGTGTAATATTTGCATGATGATTGTAGCAAAAGGTGACGATACGGGACGTTAAAAAGGGGAATTGTCGGGTGAGTTGTCGAAAAGTGTTTCTGAACGATACATGTTCCGTTAAACTTGGTTAAGACTCATCCCACATACTTCCATTATCTCAAACAGAAAAGGAGGCCATGTGTTA
This sequence comes from Nitratifractor sp., assembly GCA_015488995.1. Taxonomy (GTDB): domain Bacteria; phylum Campylobacterota; class Campylobacteria; order Campylobacterales; family Sulfurovaceae; genus S017-3. The sequence goes on from WFMQ01000075.1 coordinate 21,273, forward strand.
CAAGTGACCCAAATACAAAAGAGCTTTTTTGACAAAGAAGTCATTCACAATGTCGGTTTTGAAATCGGACAGAAAGAGACCGTCTCTATCATGGGCAAATCCGGCTCCGGCAAAAGTACGCTTTTGTCCATTGTGGCCGGGCTGATACGGCCTGACAGCGGAGAGATCCTCTTTGACGGCCAATCCCTGAATGAACTGGACGAAGAGGAGCTGGCGTCCTTTCGGCTCCACAACATCGGTTTTATCTTCCAGGATTTTAAACTGATCCCCTCGCTCACCATTCATGACAATATCCTGCTGGGAATTTACCCCCGAAACGATATTGCCGATGATGAAAAAGAGCGGCGGATCGTCCAACTCTCCGAAGAGGTGGGCCTGGCCGGCCGACTGGATGAGTCGATCGATACCCTCAGCGGCGGGGAGAAGCAGCGTGTCGCGATTGCCCGGAGCCTTGCGGGGCACCCTCCGCTGGTGCTTGCAGACGAACCGACGGGTAATCTCGATTCCAAAACAGCGGAGGAGATCATGGCGCTCTTTTCCCAACTCCACGACAAACATCAGACCAGTTTCCTGATCGTAACCCACGATCGGGACATCGCTTCACAAACCCAACACACCCTTACAATGAAAGATGGAGAATTACAATCATGAAAAAACGTACTTTACTTGCAGCAGCAATCTTGCTGATGACCGGCACCATAGCGGCAAAGGCCTCCAGCATCACCCTGGAGATTTTTTCGTTGTCTCACCGACCCGCCCAGGCGGTGGTGAACAAACTGGAGCAGTATCTGGTGCCCTTCAAAAATCTCACGATCAAAAAATACGACTTTGAAGACCCAAAAGCACAGAGTCTCCTCCAGAAATACGGCGTGCATTCGCACACACCCGTGGCGATTTTTATCAACGGGAAAAACACGTTTACCGTGAAGGGGAAGCCTATGACGTTGGTCAATTTCCCCAAAGGCGATGCGTTTGTCCCCTCGTTTGAGGGGAGTTGGCGCTACGAAGATGTGGTGTCGATCCTCCGCGACATGACCCAAAAGTAAGATCATGAGTCTTGTGCCACTCATCATCCGAAACCAGCTTTTTTACAAAGCCAAGATCCTCCCTGTCGTCTTGCTGTGGGCTCTGTTTCTCACACTGCCCATCGCCAGCTGGATGTTTGTTCAGCACATCAAGGATCTGGCCAATACGCCCCTGAAAGCCTTGAAGACCGAATTCATCCTGCAGAAGGAGGCGGCACAGAAAGAGGCCAAAAATGTCGTGACACAAGGCCTGATCGAACCGTTCAATCTCAACCATTTTCCCAGACGTGATTTGAAAAAGCTTCAGGCGATCGGGGAAGTCAAGGCGTACTCTTCCGCGCTCGTCCTGTGGCAACTGAGCCCCAAAGGGACACAGACGATCGTGGCACTCGATCCTGCCGATCCAGCTGTGGGGTTGCGCCGGATCGAATCGCTGCTGATGCCCGGGAGCCGGTTTCTGCAAAAGTCGGATGCGAACGAAGCGATCATCGAGCGTCACTATGCCAAACTGTTCGGCTACAAAAAGGGGAAGACGATCCAGGTGGGAAATACCGCACTGAAGATCGTCGGTGTGGTGGACTTCAAAACGTCGAGCAACCTGAACAGTGCCCAGCTTTTTATCCCGTATCAAACGGCATTGCGGCTGGCGCACTTGAAGGAAGCGGTCGTCAATCAGGTGTATGTCTCACTCAACACGGTCGAAAACATGCAGAAGACGACGCAAAAAATCAGTGCAGCCTTCCCGGGGTATGCATTGATCACCAAAGACAGTCTGTACAAAAATCTCTCCAGCTTCAATCGCTTGATATACACGCTGGGGGATTATTTGGTACTCGGAGTAGCGGCCCTCTCTCTGCTCCTGCTGTACTGGGTGCACAGACTCTACCGTCTGGAGTTTGCCGCACAGATCGAGACCCTGAAAACCTTGGGCTGGTCCGCCACCCATCGGCGCCAATGGCTGGTGTGGGACACGATGCTTATCCTGAGCCTCGGCGTCCTCCTCTCGGTCGTATTTCTGGCACTCTTCTGGTGGGGATTCCTTCCCCTTCTCGGGCACGCGCCCCTTCTGGATCAAGGATTAAGATTATGATGGTCTCCTACTTCAAAGCCTTCGTGGCTGCCAACAAAATGAAACTGCTTGTCTTCATGGCTTCGGTGGCCATCTACACGGCCCTCATCCTGGTCACCTTGACCTTGGGGAAAAGCATCCCAAAAATCGCCGCTCTGCCTCTGCAGAGCATCGGTGTAGCCACCATGGTGCAAAAAACAGGTGACATCCCCCCCAAGATGGTCGGTGCCGTCTTCCCCCACTCCAACGCACCCATCACCGAGAAGGAGCGGCGCACGATCGAAGCGTTGCCGTTTGTCAGTGCCAGCGATGCCGGGATCTACTCCTGGTTTTTCGCCGAGAAGAATTTCCAAGCCTTCCTCGGCGTGGATGCCGGCTCGAAGATCATCAAACCGCTTCTGCAGAACAATCTGGAACAGGGGACAATGTACCGTACCCCCGATGACGTACTCGTCACAAAAGATTTTGCCACCAAGCGATCTCTCAAAGTGGGGGAGACCCTTTCGATGGGCAACAACAGGTTCACTGTCTCTGGCATCCTGCGCTCCAATCTCAGCGGCAACATCATCCCGGCAGATATTTACATGGACAAAAAGCGTGCCGTGAAGATCGTGTTGGCCTCCTCGATGAAAACGCTGTATAAAATGGATCCCGGAACAACTTTCTCGAATGTCCTGCTGCTCCAGAGTGATGCGGCCGGAGCCGTGGACAAGGAGAAACAGATTAAAGCGATCAATCCCAAGCTCATTGTCTTCAGTGAAAAGAATTTTACTCAGCAGATCGAAAAACAGTTGGGCCTTGTCTCGTCGTTTGCCCGGATCGCTTTTATCTTCATCGGTCTCTTTGTGGTGATTGCGTTTGTCGTCATGATGATCTACAACATGAAGACACGGGAGAAAGAGATTGCGGTGCTGCGCATGCTGGGGTGGAGTATCCGGGACATCAAAAAGCAATTTATCCAGGAGAGCGGATGGCTGCTCGGCGGTGCTATCCTGCTGGGAAATCTCCTCGCTTTCATCCTGTTGTACGTACTCTCCAAGACGACCGTACACATGGAGCTCCCCTGGGATATTTCCGCCCGCCCTCACTTCCTGCCCGCTGAAAATGCGATCGAGAGGGTGATCAGCGCCCCCCTCCCCATCGCATATGATCCGATGATCGCCCTGGGTGTAAGTTTCGGTTTTTTTCTCCTGATTATGCTGATCAACTATATCCTGCTGGGAAGACTGCGGAAAATCAAGCCGGATCAATTGGCCAAATAGGGTATAATGCCTCCCATGAACGATGAATTTTACATGCAGTTAGCCATCGACGAGGCGTGGAAATACCAACTCCTTACCTATCCCAATCCCCCTGTGGGGGCAGTGGTAGTGTACGACGGGAAAATCGTCGCGATCGACGCACACCGTAGGGCGGGTACCTCGCACGCTGAGGTGCTGGCACTCCTGTCAGCCTATGAAACACTTTCGGGGGAGACGGCACCGATCGATCGGTACGATGCCCATGCGGCGCACGCTTTTCTCCGCAAAGTCCCGACAGGGTTTTTCGATGCCTGTACGATCTATGTGACCCTCGAGCCGTGTGCGCATGAGGGGAAGACCCCTTCGTGTGCATCCCTTCTCGCTGAGCTGGAGTTGGAGCGCGTAGTGGTGGCGCACCCCGATCCGATCGCTGGACATGGTGGGGGAGCGGGTCGATTGAGCCGTGTGACGATGGGGGTGCTGGAAGAGAAGGCACATGATTTGATCACGCCGTTTTTGATCTGGCAGGAGCGGGCGTTTGTCGTGTTCAAGCTTGCTCAGACGCTCAATGGCCGCATTGGAGGGGGGTATCTGAGTTCTCGGGAATCTCTGGAACATGTCCACCGTATCCGCAGCGTGATCGATCGGCTCATCATCGGCGGGGGGACGGTGCGTGCCGATCGTCCGACACTCGACAGCCGCTTTGATCCCGAGGGGCGGGCACCCGATGTAATGATATATAGCCACGATACTGAGTGGGATCATACCATTCCGCTCTTTGGCGTGGAGGGGCGTGAGGTTCGGGTAAGCGATACCCTCGACGGCCTCGACACCCCCTCCTTGATCCTCGTTGAGGGGGGTAATGGAATGCTGGAGGCGTTGCAGGATCGGATCGACTGGATGCTCACCTATCTCACCCCTAAGCTCAGTCCCAACGAAATCACTTATAATACCACCACCACTTTACGCTTCCTGCACACACAGCGGATCGGAGTGGATTTGATGATATGGAGCCAAAACCTTGGGGATTGAAAAACTGACCGACAAAGCCGAGAAACAAGACAAAATCGTCAGCATGTTTGACGACATCGCCTCGACCTATGATACTGCCAACCGAGTATTGAGCATGGGGATCGATATCCAGTGGCGCAAAAAAGGGTGTGACAAGGCGTTTGAGATCTTGAAGACGGATCACCTCGCACAAGTCACCGACGTCGCTACTGGTACGGGAGATCTGCTGATCTACTGGCAGGAACAGGCCCGCAAAAAGGGGGTCGAGATCGACAAATACGTCGGCATCGATCCCTCGACTGGGATGCTCGATGTGGCACGCACAAAAGTTGATTTCGCTGAATTCATCGTCGGCAAAGCCCAGAAACTCCCCATCGAGGATGCGTGTACCGATGTGATCTCCATCAGCTACGGTATCCGCAACGTCGTCGATCGCGTCGAAGCCCTCCAGGAGTTTCACCGCGCCCTCAAGCCCGGCGGCATCGTCATGATCCTCGAATTTACCAAGCAAGATCGCAGCGGCATGGTCGATAAAGTGGTCGATTTCGGGATGAAAAAGATCCTCCCCCGCATCGGCGGACTGATCTCCAAAAACTACGAAGCGTACCAATACCTCCCCGACTCCATCGAAGAGTTTCTCACCACAGAGATGCTCAGCCGTGAGCTCGAAGAGGCTGGATTTGCAATGCGGTATACCGAGAGTTTTTCGATGGGGATCAGTACGCTTTTGGTAGCTCAAAAGCGTCAATGAGGAGTGAGGAGTGAGGAGTAAACCGAAACGATTCACTATTCACTATTCACTATTCACTTTATCGTCAGGAGGCAACGCCCCATGTCGATGATGTCCGTCTCTGCCCTCAACACCAAGATCGGCTCCCTCCTCGAAGCGACCTTTGTCCACGTGATGGTCGAGGGGGAGGTGGCGCAGGTGACGTACCACCGCAGCGGGCATGTCTATTTCTCGATCAAGGACGACACAAGCACCCTCAGCTGTGTGATGTGGCGCTCGACGGCGGCACGGATGAAGTTTCGCCTCGAGCAAGGGGAGCACATCGTCATAGACGGCTCCATCAGCGTCTACGTCCCCCGGGGTACCTACCAGCTCATGGCGACGCACATCGAACCCTATGGCAAAGGCACCCTTGCCGTGGCGTTCGAACAGCTCAAAACGGAACTCAAAGCCAAGGGGTATTTTGATGCCGAGCGCAAAAAACCTCTCCCGCACTTCCCGACACACATCGCCCTCGTGACGGCGGCCGGGGGTGCGGCACTTCAGGACATGCTTGCCGTAGCCGAGAAGCGGTGGCCGTCCGTGGCGATCACCGTTGCCGATGTGCTGGTACAGGGTGAGGCGGCGGCCGGAGAGATCGCCAGGGGGATTGCCTATACCGATGCATTGGGGGCGGATCTCATCATCACCGGGCGGGGCGGGGGGAGCCTCGAGGATCTGTGGGCGTTTAACGAACGGATCGTTGCCGAGGCGATCCATGAATCTACGACCCCTGTGGTGAGTGCCGTGGGGCACGAGGTGGATACCCTCATCAGCGATTTTGTCGCCGATCTGCGGGCTCCGACCCCGAGTGCGGCGATGGAGATGGTGCTTCCGGATCGGAATGAATTACGTATCCATCTTGATGAGATGGCCGGTCGGATGGAACAGCAGCAGCGGCAGCGACTCCGTCAGATCGAAGAGCGATGCGCTGCCCTCTCCGAGCAGTTTGTCCGGCACTCTCCCCTCCACCACCTCCAACGCACAGCCGAGCGTTTCCAAAATCTCCGAGAAGACTTTGGCCGTACGATGGCCTATCGACTCGATCGTTTCACGACAGCACTCGATCCTCTGGCGGGGCTTCTCAAGGAGACCGAGACACGCGTACTCCATCACCACCAGGAGCGTCTCGACCTCCTCGCATACCAACTGAGTCTGCAAACCCCCGACACGCGCACACGAGCGGGCTTTGGTGAATTGGTGTACGACGGAGTGCGCACCCCCCTGAGTCACCTCAACGTCGGTGATACATTTGAGATAGTATCCCCGCCCATCAAAATGCGCGTCAAAGCTCTCGATAAAATCGAAATCTCCTCTCCTCAGGTTTAACTTCAATTAACCTCCATCCATTACACTTCCACCATCAATCAGTATAGGAGCGTACATCGTGAAAACGATCCAAAACATCAAACAAGAGATAGGCAAAGTCCTCGTCGGACACGATAAGATGGTCGAAGGGTTGCTCACCGGTCTGCTGACCCGAGGGCACATCCTCCTCGAAGGGGTGCCCGGTCTGGCCAAGACTACAGCGGTCAATGCCCTCGCCAAAACCCTTGGGCTGGACTTCAAGCGGGTACAGTTCACCCCTGACCTTCTCCCCTCCGACATCATCGGTACCGAGATCTACGACCCAAGCAACAACAGTTTCAAGATCAAGCGCGGTCCGATCTTTACCAACCTGTTGCTCGCCGATGAGATCAACCGCGCCCCGGCCAAAGTCCAATCCGCCCTGCTCGAGGTGATGCAGGAGCGGCAAGTGACCATCGGGGATGAGACGTTCAAAATCGCTCTCCCCTTCCTCGTCATGGCGACGCAAAACCCCGTCGAGCAGGAGGGAGCGTATGAGCTTCCCGAAGCTCAGCTGGATCGCTTCATGATGAAAATCGTCGTGGGATACAACACCCGCGAAGAGGAGCTTGAGATCGCCCGACGTGTTGCCAACAATCGCTTCGGAGAGATCCAACAAGTCGCAACCCTGGATGATCTGGATCGTCTGCGACGCGAAGCGATGGAGGTACACATGGATGAGGAGATCGAGCGGTACATTGTCGAGCTCATCTTCGCCACCCGTGAGCCTGAGAAATACGGTATCAGCGAAATCGCCGACTACATCGAGTACGGTGCCAGCCCCCGTGCCAGCATCGATATGTACAAAGCCAGCCGTGCCATCGCCTATCTCAAGGGTCAAGACTACGTCTCCCCCATCGAGATCGCCTACATCACCAAAGAGGTGCTTCGCCACCGGATCATCATGAGCTATGAGGCGCAGGCCGAGGGGATCGATCAAGATTATGTGATTGAGAAAGTGTTACGGGCGGTACCGATTCCGTAGCGTGAATGAGAAATGTCGGTTTGCGTTGCTGTGCAATGCTTTGATCGGACATACAACTCCAAATGGCGGTTGTCCCGATCAGAAGCAGGGACTTCAGTCCCGTTGTGCGGGGTTGAAACCCTGCCTCCAAATCCGATAAATTCTCACCGATCCGTAGAGGTTTATCGGTGTAGGTCGGGATGCCCTCACCCCGACACAATGTCAAATGAATGAGGTTCTGAACATGATCAAAGACTATAGAAAAGACGTGGAGTCAAAGGGACGGCGATGAGTACCACAACCACCAATCTACCCACTAACAAAAAGATCAAGGCCAAAAAGATCCTCCTCAAGACCAAAAAACAGGTCTTTGGGGATATGCTCGGCAACAATGCCTCCCTCTTTCACGGTGAAGGATTTGAATTTGCCGAATTGCGGGAGTACATCTACGGTGATGATATCCGCAAGATCGACTGGAAGACCACCGCCAAGCTGGGAAAACCGTTTGTCAAAGTCTACCGCGAAGAGCGCGAACTCAATGTCGCCGTCTCGACGATGCTTGGAGGATCGACCTATTTTGGCACGTGCTGTCAAAAGAGCGAATACATCGCCCAGCTTGTCTCCATGTTGGGGTTTTCTGCGGTCAAAAACTTTGATCCCTTTTCGCACCTCATCTATGCCGACACCCTCTATCACCACAGCAAACCTTCCAAAAAAATGTACGCCGTCACCCAGGCGGTGGAGCGGACACTGGCCTTCCAACCTTTGGGCTTGCACAGCGATTTCCAGGGATGGACGGATACCACCTTCCACCGCTTCCGCAAAAAGTCGCTCTTGTTTCTGATCTCCGACTTTGTGGGGGAGGTGGATCTGCGACTGCTGTCCAAAAAACACGACGTCTTTGCCATCATCATCCGGGACCGCTTCGAAGAAGAGCCCCAAGATTTGGGCTACCTCCGTCTCGTCGATACCGAAGGGGACGGCAGCTACGAAGGGGAGATCGGACACAGCACGCTGACGCACTACCGTGCCGCCCTCAAAGCCAACGATCACGCCCTCTACCAACAGTTCCGCCAAAACGGCATCCGGTATGTCAAACTCTTCACCGACGAAGACCCGGCGGTTCATCTCCTCAAAAGGATGCGATGATGGCTGCACACCTCACACCGGCTCAACACCTGCGGGACATCAAACCCCCCGTAGAGATCCACGACATCAGCGTCTACCTCTACTGGGGGCTGATCATTCTCAGCGTAGCGGTGCTTGCCGTCGCGCTGTTTTACCTCGTCAAGCTCCTCCTCGGTCTGCGCCGTACCAACTGGCGCAAAGCTTGGCTGGAGGCGCTCAAACAGATCGACTGGAACGACCCGAAACACGGTGCCTACGAAGCGACCCGCCTGGGGCGTCTGCTTCTCGGAGAGGAGCACCGCCCCCGTGAACTCTACCGGCAGATGGTGGAGGCACTCAAACCGTACAAATACCGAAAAGAGGTCTCTGGACTTGCCCCGGATGCCCGGGCGCAGTTCGACCTCTTCCTAAAGGCATGCGATGAGTCACTTTAGCCTCCAATACCCCTATGCATTGGCACTGATCCTCCTGTTTTATGTCTGCGCACGCTGGTGCCCGGCACGGACACAGGCGATCTATTTCCCTCACATTCATGCGTTGCTGAGTGGGGGTGGCCGTCGCAGCCGACTGCTCGATCTGCTCAAATGGTTTGGGATCGTCTCCCTGCTGGTTGCCCTCGCCTCACCCGTCATCACCAAAGAGTACAAAGATACCAAAAAGCGGGGACGTGACATCATGCTTGTCATCGACTCCAGCGGTTCGATGCGCCAATACGGTTTTGACCCCAACGCCCCGTTCAAAAGCAAATTTGATGTCGTCAAAGAGGTGCTTGCTGACTTTGTCAAACAGCGCAAAAATGATCGGCTGGGGCTCATCAACTTCGCCGATGCGGCGTTTGTCGCGTCACCACTGACCTTCGAGCACGACTTCATGAAGAGCATCATCGCCATGCAGCGTCTCGGGCTGGCAGGTCAAAAAACAGCCATCAACGATGCCCTCGTGCAGACCTATAGCATCCTCAACAAAAGCGATGCCAAGACCAAAATCGCCATCCTCCTCACCGATGGAGAAGACACCGCCAGCCGTATTGGTGCGGATGCGACCCTCAAACTGGTACGCGAAACACCGGTCCGGCTCTACACCATCGGTATCGGTACCGTCAACGACTTCAATGCCCCCTACCTCACGGCATTGGCTCGCGCGGGCAAAGGGAAATTTTTTGCTGCTTCGGATCGGACAGCTCTCCAAAAGATCTATGCACAAATCGATGCCATGGAGACCAGTAAGATCAAGCACAAAAAAATCGTCCAATACGAGTACTACTACCTCTACCCCTTGCTCGCCGCGCTGCTGAGCCTGTTGGGCTTTATCTATCTTCGCACCACCAAAGGAGTCGAATGATGTCATGGGTTCATCCATATCTTCTGCTGTTCTTGCTTGTGCCGTTTGTGATCTTTGCGGGTCTCATCCTGACCAATCGGGAAGGGGTAACGCGGGTCTTTGATGCGGCCGTGCTCAAGCGTCTCCGTGTCGAGGGTGATGTCTTGCCCGTGCGGGTACGCAACACCGTCCTGCTCCTCTCCATCCTCCTGATGATCTTTGCCCTTGGTCGGCCGGTGATCGAGCACGGCAAGCATACCGTCTCGCTCAAGGGGCTCGATGCCATGGTGGCACTCGACATCTCCGGCTCGATGCGCTCACAGGACACATACCCCAACCGCCTTGTGTTTGCCAAGCGCAAAATCGATCAACTGCTTGATGCAATGCCTGGCGATGAGATCTCTCTCGCGGCTTTTGCCCACGCGGCCTTCATGCTCGCCCCGTTTACGACCGACAAGGCTGCCCTCAAGCAGATCCTCGATGGCGTCGACGAGAGCTACATCAACCTCGCTTCAACCAACTTCGCCGCACTCGGAGATCTGGCCACCACCTTCCTCAAAAAGAAAAAACCCAAAATCCTCATTGTCGTCACCGACGGCGGGGATCCCAAAGCCCTCGCTTCGTTTGGATCGATCCTCAAAGATGCCAACATTACCCTCTACGGTGTCCTCGTCGGCACCAAGAAAGGTGCCCCCGTCCTCGACAAAAACCATCGCCCCATCACCTCCTCGAAAGGTACCATCGCCATCACCCAACGCAACGATACGCTCAAAGAGATCGCCCATAAAACCGGTGGGGAAGCCATCATCGCCAGCAACGGCAAACGTGATATGCAGCACCTTGCAGAGCGGATTCATGCGAAATACTCTACCCAAAACCAAGGCTCCATCACCGTCAAAGAGCGCACCGAACTGTTTGTCTATCTCCTCGCCGCCGCAACGCTCCTGCTGCTCTTGGGGCTGATGTCATTGCCCAAAAAATCTATCCACATAAGTTTGCTCTTTTCATTTTTCATTTTTCATGTTTCATTTTTCACTCCCGCTTATGGCGGCATCACCGACTTCAAGACCATCAAAACAGCCAAAGAGGCCTACGCATCCAAAGACTACAACCGCACGATCCAAGCACTCACCCAGCTCAACACACCCTCTCCTGAGCGCAATTATGATCTCGGAGATGCGTACTACAAAGCTGGGCGACTCGATGCAGCACTCCGTACCTGGAAACGGGCAAAAGGTGGGGATGTTGACGAAGAGAAACGGCTCCACAACATTGGCAATATTTATTTCAAAAAGAAACAATACGACCACGCCATCACTGCCTATGAAGCGGCTCTCAAAATCCACGATGACCCCGATACCCGTTTCAACCTCGATCTTGCCAAGAAGATGAAGAGGAAACAGGAACAGAAGAAAAAGAAGAAGAAAAAACAGCAAAAGAAGCAACAGAAGAAAAACAATAAGGATAAAAAGAAAAACAACAAGCAGAAAAACAATCAGGATAAAAAGAAAAAGAAATCGGGTCAAAATCAGAAGAAAAAGCCCAAAAACAAACCGGGGAAACAGCCAAAAAAGAAACCACAGGATAAACCCGGCGACCAGAAGAAAAGCACCAAAAACAAACCGGGGCAACACGGCAAACAGAAAAAACCCGACCCGAAAAAGGGCGACCAAAAGTCAAAGGCATCTTCCAAGCCCGACACGAAGGGGCAAAAG
>WFMQ01000076.1 GCA_015488995.1 Nitratifractor sp.
AGCTCTTGACTACAGCACCTCAAGGTGGTTTGATACCTCCACTTGTATGGCGATATCGGTAGACCTACTACCATCTCTTATACAGCATGGCTAATGTAATCCTCCTAATTTACATTAGTTGTTACGCCTTCTTGGCACACCCTGACCCCTAAGTCTGGCAGTCAATTATTAGCGATAGAGCCAATCCGATCCTCTATCACGTCGTATACGGCATCGTTTTCTCTCTTCCCTACCGCCAACACTACGACGATTACCTGTTCATCGACCACTTCATATGCTAACCTAAATCCGGAGCGGCGCAATTTGATCTTGTACACATCCGAAAACCCACTGAGTTTGTCGTGAGGCACGCGGGGATTTTCGAGACGTTTGGCCAGTTTCTTTTTGAGTTGTTCCCGAATGGGTGCGTTGAGTTTCTTCCACTCTTTTTCCGCTTTTTTGACGAAGAGAAGTTTATAGCGCATCGAGAGAGACTTCTACCAAATCATCTTCACTATAATCCAGACGCTCTCGCACCACCTTTGCCAGCTGATAATCATCAATCACATCCATCATCTTCTCGTACAGAGCACTTGGTACGAGGTAGGCACTGGGTTTGTTGTGATTGAGGATTGCGATGGGTTCATTGCCTGCCTGCTCGATGATGGAGGAGGGACTGCGTTTGAGCTCAGAGATACTTGCGGTGTAGTTGGCGAGTACTTGTGTCATTGTGAATCCTTTTTTATGCTTTTTATGATACTGATTTTAGCTGATTTTATGTAGGATGTCAATGGGTGTTGCCTCTCATCTGATATGCATTTCACCGTGGAATGGGGCTTGGGCTTGAGTCCAACCTTGGCACCTTCATCTTAGGATTTAGTTCCCCCTAAATTGCTGGTTCTCGATCAAGAGGTGGTAGTGGTTGTCCATCAGACAATAGTCATGCAACACAACATCATAAATCCGACAGGCTTTGCAGAGAATGCGCAAGAATGTCTCTTTGTCCTCTTCACTGGCAAACACCACCGAGCGATTGACACCACGGTTAACGATATGGTGATAACCAGGGATATCGATGCGGGGGCGGCGTGCCATAGTGTGATCCTCCCTTTTCTGTGGGTTTATTAATTAAGATTTAGTTCCTGACCCCTGAATGACATCTATGATAAGGCTGCGCCGGAATCGAGTTCGGTGGTGTTTGGTGAGGTCACTAAACCGGGCGAATATGGCGATGGCGATGGGCTCGGAAACAATAACTTCAAGGATGAGAGTGGAAATTGGCACTATACCGATTCAATGGGCCAAACACACGATGGTACAAACTTCAATGGGAACAGTGGTGTCGGAGCAAGCCACACAGGGAATGCTACGATGGATTTGTTGAATGGCTGACCGAATTAATCGCCGGAGGCTTACTTCGCCTCCACCCGCACCCTTAACTTCTCCCCCGTCTTATTGTTCTTCAAGTTCTCAAACGTCACGACAATCCAATCACCGGATTGTCCGTGAATGTTGATCTTCACATCATTCCCCTTGTCATACGTGACGGTTGAATTATTACGGTTGTCGGCTGTCTTGCCCTCGATTGTTACCTTGCCAAGTGTGTGATCATTGGCGATGCGGTCATTGCCTGGCAGGATATGGAAGATATCGAATACATCGGATTGGACGACAAACGTCTGATTGGTGTCGGTGACATTGTGGTCGTTGACTTGGGTGCCCCCCTTGTCTCCCGACGTGCTGTCGTCACTCTTGCCCGTAACACTAATGGTATGGAACGTCCACTCTTTGCTTCCAGTTTTGCCATCGGCCTCATAGGTGATCTTGGCGGTATAGTTTTCGTCATATGCCAAAGACTCTCTCGGGAAGAAGGCGAATTGGTGGTTGGTTATGAAGCCAGACTTGTCATTACGTGATGTAAGTTGGAAGACGATATCCACATTGGCTCCACTCCCATCCTTGAGAGAGAAGGACTTCAGGGTTACGTTGGTGATCTTGGCTTTGTTGAATTCTACTGAAATGGGGTTGCCGGAGGAATAGAGGTTGGTTCCGGCGAAGGGGCTTGGGCTTTCGACCCCATCGAAATAGGGCCAAGCATCTTTTTCTCCATTGTATGGGTAGACAATAATCTCAGCACTTTTGTCTCCTAAAGTGGGCGACCCGCCAAAATCAACAACGCACGCAGACTGGCTTGCATTTATGATTCCTATCCCCACCTCATCGAATGTTGGGGAGAGAATAATGAATCTATGATAAATAGCAGTCATTAAACCTTTTATGGATGGCACAGTATCCTCTCCTCCCGTAAACGCTATAACCTCCCCCCCCTCCCAAGATGTCGAGCGGGACCATCCAGCGTGATGCATCCGCTCACCGCAGTCGCCCCCCGTCTTGTATTGGCTGTCATGTGGCTCATAGTGTGTGTCATTCACCCCATATCTCGCATAAACATCATTCAGGTAGTTGGCATGATTTTGAGCGGCCTTCTCAATGGTGCCGAGGTAATCCAATTCTATAAGTCCGGTTCCACGACGAAGCTCATTAAGATAAGTAAATCCCGCTTTTTTTGAGGCCGTTTCTGGTGTTGTGGGCGTATTGTCTCCTACGCCACCGCCAGTGCCACCACATCCCGCAACCAAAATCGCTGCTACTGTCGCCAGTACAAGTTTTCTAAGTGTCATGTTAACTCCGAGGGTGAGTAGTCTTTTTCTTTATGAGATGGTAGCAAAAATTTCATTTGGGGGAGGCGTTGCATCGCAGGTGATGCTTGTGGGACTGAAGTCCCGAAAGTGTACTCCAAGACTACACTCAAAACGGATCAAAAAACTTCACGAAGCTTGACAGCGGCTATTGGCACTCGGTAAAAGACAGACTTCTGCAAAGCAATGTAGAATAGATGTACCGATGCTGATCGAAAAGAGTAAAAAATTTGATGATGGTCTTACAAGCGTGCTTGACCGCATAGCCCTTGACAGCATCAATATTGCATTATTATTTGATAAAACAAACAATAATGGTATGTTTTATGGGGTTAGGTTTTGGGTATCGTTAGGTGTTTCGGGAATGTAGGATACAACACAACAGTTATCTGTATTATTGAATCTCCTGAAGTATCGCTCTGAGCTCATCCTCACTGATATTTTCTTTTTCAGTTTTGCTGTAAATAGTCAGTAATATGATGCTGTCTTTCTCGATTTTGACAAACGCAATCACTCTAAAACCACCACTTTTCCCAGTAGGGATAGAAGAATTTGGAATTCTGATTTTGTAGCAATTGTTTCCGAGGGCTGTGCCGAGAGTAGGATTTGCAAGAATTTCTTCTTTGAATACAGCCAAATCGTGTGCTATCTTTTTATATCTCCTGGCAAGTCGCTTGAGCTCTCTTTCAAATCTCGGTAAAACTTCTATAATCATAGCGCCTCCAACACTTCATCTAATGTTTTTAATTTTAACTGACCTTGATTATATAGATTCACCTCTTTCACCGCTTCTTTGAGCCCTTCTATTATCTCCTCTTTTGCAGGTTCCATGTACTCCTCATCCCGCATCTGGAAGGGTAGTCCACCCACTTTCTGAACTTTGTGCAAAAAGATATTGATCGCATCGCTCACACTGATACCGTATCCCGCAAAAATCTCTTTTGCACTCCGCCACGCTTCCGGATCGACTTTGATCGATGTCTGTTTTCTAACACTTTTCACCATGGTGTCTCCTTTGATAATTCTTTAGAATTATTATAGCAAGTTTTGACTATTTTTTAAAGGGCACCTCTAAAAATCCATGTTTTTTGCCCGATACTCTGGCAGTCGCAAACGCAAGCGCCCATTTCATGGGTTGAGTGCTCCTTTGTCGCATCGGACAAAAAACATTTTTAGAGGTGCTCTAAAGTTGTTGTGCCCTGCGATATGGAGGATCAACCGAGATACCCTCTCAACCGTTCCACCCCCTCCTCCATATGCCCTATCTCCCGTGTGTACGAAAAACGGAGGTAGTGTTGTGTCCCGTTGCTACCGAAATCGATGCCGGGGGTGATGGCGACGTGGGTTTCTCGCAGGAGGGTTTCGGCGAAGGTGGCCGAGTCATCGGTGTAGGCAGAGACGTCTGCCCAGAGGTAGAAGGCACCGTCGGGGCGGGCATCGATGGGGAAGAAGGAGTTCAGGGCTTCGTAGAGGTAGTCGCGCCGCTTGCGAAAAGTCTCGCGCACATGAGCAAGGTAGTCGTAATCGAACGCTTCGAGGGCGGCGTACTGGCTGAGGGTGGGGGCGGAGATGTAGAGGTTTTGGGCGATGATCTCTGCGGGGCGTACGAGGGGCTCAGGGAGGATCATCCAGCCGAGGCGGAGGCCGGGCATGGTGAAGTATTTGGAGAAGCCGTTGATGACGATGGCGGTGTCGGCAAATTGAAGCGCACTCGTGGCCGGTGCACCGTATACCAGACCGTGATAGAGCTCGTCGGAGATCAGGGTGATCCCCTCAGCATCACAGTACTCGGCGATACGCTTGAGAGCGATGGGGGTATAGACCGTACCGGTGGGGTTGGCGGGGGAGGAGATATGGAGCGCGTCCATGTGGGTGCCCTGCAGCTGCTCAGGGGTGAGCTGATACCCCTCTTCGGAACCGACGGGGAAAAAGTGGGGTGTGACATCCACCATGTGGGCGAAGTTTTTGTAGCAGGGATAGGAAGGATCGGGCAAACCAAGGATGTTGCCTTGCTCGAGGGTCAGAAGGTAGGCGATGAGAAAAGCGGTGCTGGTACCGGGTACGATTAGGATGCGCCCCGGATCGATTTCAACGTCATAGTCCCATCGGTAGTGTTCGGAAATCTTCTGGCGCAGCGCGAGAAGCCCCAGCGTCTCCGTGTACGCAAAACGATGTTCGTCGATGGAGCGATGGAGTGCCTCGATCACCCGAGGCGATGGGGGCAGATCGGGCTGCCCGATCTCGAAATGGATGGTGTCGTCGTACCGCTGGGCTTCGCGGACGACATCCATCACACGAAAGGGCTGAAGCATGTCGGTGCGCACATTGGGCTCCTACAGGATCGGCTTGCCGTTGATCCGCAGGTGGCCGTGATCGAGTCGCAGATCGAGGATCGCCTTGTCCCCTTCGTAGCGGACGAAGATCATCGCCATGATCCGTATCTGGGTCGAGACATGAGTTAGCAGCAATCGAAAGTCGCGTTTTTTCATCTCCCAGTGTCCTGTGAGATCGAGAGAGCCAAGCATCATCATGGGTGCGGTGGAGCGTCGGACATCGATGGTGTTGGGCTTGAGACGGGCGTTGAGTCGCAGCTCGGTGGCGGAGTATGTTTCCCGCTTTGTCCCACTGGTCAGTGTCACGCCTCCGATGTGGATCGGGGTAATCGTCGCCTGAGCTCCGGTATGGATCACCTCCCCCAATACCTCCTCAAAATACCATCGCTCATCCTTGCTGCTGTTGGTCTCGACTTCTAATCGCTTGGGCAGTGCTGTCAACGCCGAGAAGAGATTGTAGACGTGATCGATCGCCAGATCATATCGTGTGCCGTTGATGTCCACTATGAGAGGGAGGAGACCTGGTGTGTGCATCTCCATCTGCATCGATCTGACCGAAGTCTGCTCGTGATACGCCAAGGTACTCCCCAGCGCAGCTGTGACACGACTGGAAACCCCACGCGCTCGATACACCATGCGATTCGACGGATCCACCGTGTTCCCTGCCAGGCGATCGATCGTCACCCCATAGCCACTTGTACTCCCCCCATCGACCAATCTTTGTACCAGCTCAAGCCCTTGCTGCTCGGTCACGTTGGGATCGGGGAGAGGATGGAGGCTTAGCTTCTCCAGCTTCTGAAGTACGGTGACATTGAGATCCTTGACCCATGCATCGAAACGGGGAGCATCAAGCCGCACTGCCTGCTGTCCCCCCGGAGATCGCTGCTTCATCTGAAGAGTATCGGCACCGATCTTCACAAAGCTATTGACGCGCTTCCCGATCACTTTCGCCTCGTGACTGAGGTAGATACGATCGAGGGCAATCCGATCCTCCCCCTCGGCGAATGCGAGGGTGGGCAACACACACTGAAGCTTCCCATCGTAGCTGTGTCGAGCATCGGCATCGCACGCCAGCCCTTTCACATCGATCCGTTGCGTAGGTGAAGAGGCATCCCGATGCTCTATCATGAGTGCATCCCCCGTCAGATGGAATGCGGTATCGTACCGATTAGCAGGGTTGAACCGTCGCAGGGTCAGCGCCCATCCGTGTGCGTGCACGTGTGTCGTCTCATTCCCTTCCTTGAAGCGGGCATTGATGGGCTTGAGGTGCACGCGTTCGAGATGATCGCTTGGATCAAATGTCAAAAGGAGACTGACCCCTTTGGCCGCGAGAAACCGCGAGACCGCAGGGGATCTCCTCTGGGTATCCTTGCCCAGCCATGCCACCTGGAGACTCTCCGGCTGGTGAGCCAGATAGCGATCCCAATCGATATCCACGACCACACGTGCTCCCCGAAAGTGTTCGAGTACCTCATCCGGAGCCACCGCACTCGGTGTGACATACCCCCAGCTGCCCGAGAGGGCACGGAAGAGTGCCTTAGGATGGAGGATGTGGACGAGATATTCAGATTGCGTGGGGGTCTCACGGTGTGTCTCTACGGTACATCCCAGCTGGTTCAATGAGACAATCTCCTGAATCAGCTGCGTACGTCGTGGATTTTCTTGGGGCGTGCTTGCGAGAGAGAGGGTCGTGAGACTCAGCCAAATGGCGAAGAGGTTTCGTATCTGTCTAAACATCATCGGTGCACGCAACACTGAGTAGAGAGGGTACCGTTACGTACGGTTTCATAACTATCCTGGCCGACCAACTGCCGGACAATCTCCAGACCGAAGCATATCGCTGTGCCTGGCCCTTGGGAGGTGATCACTTTGCCATCGACTACGACCTGTTCATCGGCGACACGATCGGCTGGGCGGATCTGCTCTTCGACGCTCGGATAGCACGTGTACCGTGGGCTCAGGACACCTGCAACATGGAGGGCATACGGTGCGGCGCACATCGCAGCCACCCACTTACCCTCTGCGGCAAAAGATTTGATGATCGATTGCGCCAGAGGGTTTTCGGCCAGACGATTCGTGCCACCCCAACCACCGGGAAGGACGATGATGTCGTACTCAGAAATATCCACATTTTTCAAAGAGACATTCGCTTGGATCGTGATACCATTGGCACCCGTGACGAGATCGTTTTCAAATGCATCAGGCAAATACGCCGAATGGACTTCGACCCCTCCTCGGCGAAGAATATCAATGATCGAGGTCGCTTCAATCTCCTCAAAACCCTCGGCCAGAGGAACCAGCGCACATGCCATTATTTTGCTCTCTCGAGATACTTCCCATCCACGGTATCGACTTTGATCGATTCCCCTTCAAGGATATGGAAAGGCACTTGTACGACTGCACCACTTTCGAGGGTCGCTGGCTTCTTGCCCCCTTGGGAGTCCCCTTTGAAATTGGGGGGAGTCTCGACGATCTTGAGCACCACTGTCTGAGGGATTTCGACCGAGATCGCCCGACCGTTGTGAAACAAAATATCGGCTTCCATCCCATCGATCATGAAATCAAAGGTATCTTTCCCCACCTGCCCATGGGTCAAACCGATCTGATCAAAGGTCACCGTATCCATGAATTGGAGAAACTCTCCATCATCATAAAGATACTGCATGGTCTTTTGTTCCAGCTCAGGCACCTCAAACTTGTCCCCAGCGTGCACCGTCTTGTCAATCACTTTTCCGGTAGAAAGATTCTTGATCTTCATTCGTACGAATGCTGCACCTTTACCCGGCTTGACGTGTTGAAATTCGGTGACTTTGTATGGGTTGCCGTCCATTTCAAGACGCTTCCCTTTTTTGATATCTCCCATGCCGATGGTTGCCATAGACTACTCCTCAAATAAAATGTAGACGATTATACCCATAAGGGGATAAAAAACCCAAATTAAGTGTAGTAATTGGTAAGGCGTGATTGGTTATTGGCGACGGGGGACGCGACTTCAGTCGCGTTTGGTTTTGAAGAATCCCGATCAGAGAGCAGCTGTGCGGACACTGATGCAGGCATTAAGACCAGAGAGCTCGGTGATGAGATCGTCTGTAACCTCATCATCGACACGGACGACAGCGAGCGCTTGACCTTTGCCGTCGCGTCCGAGGCGAAAATCGGAAATATTGATGTCGTGCTCGGCGATGATACGCCCCACATCTCCGATGACACCAGGCTGGTCGTCGTTTTTTAAGAGGATCAGTCGCCCTTTGGGCTCGAGATCAAGCGTGTAGCCGTCGATGTCAACAATCCGTTGCTGTGACGACTCAAATACGGTACTGCTGATCGTGAGTACGTTGCCATTCTGGGTAGAGAAACGAACCGTCAAGAGATTTTTCAATCCACTGGTATTGGGGAGTTGTTCTTTGAGGATATCCAAAGAGTG
Source organism: Nitratifractor sp. (assembly GCA_015488995.1). Lineage (GTDB taxonomy): Bacteria > Campylobacterota > Campylobacteria > Campylobacterales > Sulfurovaceae > S017-3. Next base: position 8,436 of record WFMQ01000076.1, read on the forward strand.
CTCTTTGGCAATGTACTCAGCATTGACATAGTTGACTTCATCCTCATCAAGCGTGGCACTCAGTGCCCCCACCACAGTGAATGTCGCCAGCGAATCCACATAATCCGATATGGGGCCTTCCGTACTCACCTTGATCGATTTCAACCCACTGAGACTTAGCTGTCCCCCCATGTAGCCGATCTTTTGTGCCATCTCGAGATACGGACGGACAAAATCGGGGAGTTCATTCTCTTTGATTGGGAGGTTTAGCGCATTGGGGTAGGAGATCCCTTTGGCGGCAGCAATAGCGTTTTCAGCCGATTGGATTGCGATGTTCTGCTGGGATTCACGGGTATTGGCCCCGAGGTGTGGCGTGACGGTGATGTTGTCCAGATCCAACAAAGGATTATCGACCGCAGGCTCTTTGGCAAAGACATCGATCCCGGCCATAGCGACTTTGCCACTCTTGAGTGCGGTGTAGAGGTCGGCTTCGTTGTAGAGACCACCGCGTGCTACGTTGAGGAGGATCACTCCGTCTTTCATACGGGTGATCTCCTCAGCCGTAATCATATTGATCGTCTCGGCATTCTTGGGCGTGTGGATAGTAATAATGTCACAGGCAAGAATGTCGTCAAAATTGGTCGTGTAGCCAATATCCAGATCGGTCGCCTTGGTTGGATCGATGTAGGGGTCGTAGGTGATCACATCCATTTCGAATGCCTTGGCACGTTTGGCGACACGTGACCCGATGTTACCAAACCCAATCACGCCGAGTTTTTTATCTTTGAGCTCGGTACCGTACCAATCTTGCCGACGCCAGACGCGATCCTGCTTGAGATTGTTGTGTGCATAGGGAAATTGGCGCACGCAACTGAGCATATGCGCCATCGTCATCTCAACGGCGGCAATGGTGTTGGCCGTGGGAACGTTCATCGCAACGATCCCTTGCTTACTGCATCCGGGGATATCGACATTATCGACTCCGACACCGGCTCGGACAATGGCGGTCATCTTCGTGGCATGCTCGAGAAAATAGTGATCGACATCGGTCGAACTGCGTGTGATGGCGACATGGGCTTGGGGGATAATCGTCTCGATCAGTTTATCTTTGGGCTCATCCGCCGCATTGATGAGGACAATGTCGGGGTGAGCCTCGAGGAGATCGAGGCCTTTTTGGTGGATGTGGTCACAGACCACGATGGTGTATTTTTGCATGGAGGGGACTACTTCAATTTGTCTTTGATCAAATCACCGAGCGTCATACTGTCATCCTGCTGTTCGTTCAGGTGCTCCAGAGCTTCACGCTCCTCTTGACGCTCAAGTCGCTTGACCGAGACACGGATACGATCGTTTTTGGCATCGATGAAACTGATGACCCCTTTGATCTCTTGACCGGGCTCAATCTCGTCGAACTTGATCGGATGGAGATCTTCGACGCGGATCAGCGCATCGACATTGGCATCCAACGCAATGAAGACACCGAACTCTTTTTTATCTTTGACGGTACCGGTGACGATGTCTCCGTTTTTGTGACTCTTGGCAAAAGCATCAGCGGGAGACTCTTCGAGCGCCTTTTTGCTCAGAGAAATCTTACCAGCATCGGTATCGATCTTGATGATCTTCACTTCCACCTCATCGCCGGATTTGAAGAGGTCTTTGGCGTTTTTGCTCTTGTCCCAAGAGGTTTCCTGATTGTGGAGCAACCCTTCGACACCGTCGAGCTTGACAAAGGCACCAAAGTCGGTCAAGGATGTGACCGTACCAGTCACGACGTCGCCGACACGGTGCTTGCGTGAGAAGGCTTCCATCGGCTTGGGTTGGAGGCTCTTGAGGCTCACGCGGAGACGACGTTTCTCATTGTCAATCTCGATCACTTCCACATCGATGTCTTCACCGACGGTGAGGTAATCTTTGGGGTGCTTGACATTTTTGTCCCAAGAGACTTCGGAGACATGGAGAAACGCTTCAAGGTCTTCGCCAAGATCCACAAAGACACCGTAAGGTTCGATGTTGCTGACCGTAGCTGTCACCGTATCACCGACACCAAGAATCTCATCGATGTTTTCCCAGGGATCAGGGTTGGCATCTTTGATCGAGAGGGAGAGGTGACGCTTCTTCTTATCGTAGTCGAGTGCAATCACATTGACTTCATCACCCTCTTCGAAGTATTTCGACGGGTTCACTGGCCCTTTGTGTGAAATCTGAGAATAGTGCACGAGACCGTCCATGCCGCCTACATCAACAAACATACCATAACTGGTGATCTTTTTGACGACACCGATCACGGGATCTTTATTTTCAAGCAATCCATCGACAATCTCTTGTGCCTTGGCTTTGTCCCGCTCGATCAACTCTTTTCGAGAGATGACGACGGAGCCGCGATCTTTGTCGGCTTTGACGATGACCGCTTTGACTTTTTTGCCGATGGGATCCACTTTGGCACTGAGGTACGAGAGGGTACGAGGCATGAAAAACTCCAGCCCGTCCACTTCGACGACATAGCCCCCCTTGTTTTTCTTGGTGACCACGCCATCGATGATGTACTCCTGCTCGGGATCGTACGCCTCGATAAATGCATTGAGTGCTTTGCGTTTCTTGGCTTGCTCAAAGGAAACGCGTCCGCGTCCGAGCGTCAAGACTTCAATCTTGTCTCCCACGACGAAAGGGACGTTCCCCTCCTCATCGCGCACTTCATTCAACGACAGGTTCGCATCCGAACCACCACCAATATCTACAATCAACAAATCTTCATCTTCGACAATTTTGACAATCGTCCCCGTCACGAGATCATTACGTGATTCGGTCTTTTTAAATGACTCTTCCAGCATGGCTTCAAAGTCAACATCCTCTATTTCGATATCTTCGAGCTTCATATATACCCTTCCTTCGTCTTCCGATTTTGCCGTAATTATACCTTTTTTTATTTAAACGGGGGAGCAGAGACGAAGATTCGAGAAAAATTACCGCTTGATCGCTTCAATCCGGTCCACAACATTCTGTACAATCCAATCCGGTGATGAGGCACCGGCACTGATGCCGCACAATGTTTTGTCCGCAAACCACTCCGCCTGGAGTTCGCTTTCGTTTTCGATCAGGTAACTGTCGGGGCAATAGTTTTTGGCGATCAGGTGGAGTTGTTTGGTGTTGGAGGAGTGCTTGCCACCAATGACAATCATCACGTCGGCACGTTTGGCCAGATCGGCGGCGGCATCTTGATTTTCAAACGTCGCGTTGCAGATGGTATTGAAGACG
>WFMQ01000077.1 GCA_015488995.1 Nitratifractor sp.
GCCCCGAGCTCCTCCCCCACGCAGCCGGCACCATCACCCAAGAGACCGAAGCGATCGTGGGACCGTATGAACTGCACGACTTTTTCCTCTACCACTTCATCAAATACGGTGCCAAACCCACCAAAATCCGCCACCTTGCTCTCATGGCTTTTGGTGACACCTACGACCACCAGACACTCACCCAATGGCTCACCCTCTTCCTCCGCCGCTTCTTCACTCAGCAGTTCAAACGCTCCGCACTCCCAGATGGCCCCAAAGTAGGGACGATCTCCCTCAGCCCCCGCGCCGATTGGCGGATGGCGAGTGATGCGGATATGGCGAGTTGGATTGCCGAGTTGACTGCATACGATGCATCTCGTTGACAGGTAGGCATTGTAACTTCACCCTTTTCAAACCATCCCAATACGGTATGCGACCGTTGGCACTGACTTGATTCCATTCCCCCACCATACCATCTGATGCTACCCGAGCAAATCCTTGACACTCTCATGGGGGTCTTTCCCCTCTTTGAGCATCGCATACACTTCCCGGGCGATCGGAAGGTAGATGTCGTTGCGCTGGGCGATGCCGTAGAGGGCGCGGGCGGTGGGGACCCCTTCGGCGACTTCACCGAGCTCCTCGACGATCTGCGCTACAGGTTTGCCTTGTGCAAGCCCCAGACCGACACGGTAGTTGCGCGAGAGGGTGGAGCTGGCGGTGAGGAAGAGGTCTCCGGCTCCACCGAGTGAGAGGAATGTATCCTCCCGCGCACCAAACGAGACCCCAAAACGGGTCATCTCTACCAAACCTCGCGAAATGAGGGCTGCGCGGGCGTTGTGCCCCAAGCGCAAGCCGTCACACACCCCGCCGGCGATGGCAATGACGTTTTTGTACGCACCCGCCACCTCCGCTCCGATCACATCATCGTCCGCATACCCCTTGATAAAGTCTGGCAATGCATCCGCCCACATATGTGCCAACCCCAAATCGGTCGAGCTGATCACCAAGGCAGTGGGCAAGGAGCGTTGCACCTCTGCTGCAAACGACGGACCGGAGATAAACGCCAGACGCTCCGAGGGGATGAAGGCACCGTATACGTCATTAAGAAAGGCACCGGTGCTTGTCTCGATCCCCTTAGCGGCAACCAAAAATTGCTGACCGTGATCGACGAAATGCTCTTCCATCCACCCTCGCACCACCTGCGCCGGGATCGCCATCACGAGATGGTCACACGTAAGAGCCTCTTCGAGCGGCACGAAGTTTTCGATCGGCTTGGTGTGACGTGACGTGATCACGACGTCGTTGTGCTGACGGAAGGCATGGTAGAGTGCCTGCCCCCATTTTCCGGCTCCGATGATAGCTATGTTCATTCAATCTCCAGTATTGCTTCATAATATTCATTCAGAAAAGGGTTTCAACATCGACAACATGATAATTCCCCACTTTAATCCAAATCACTTTTGGCGGTACGCCTCTTTATGCTTCATTTTAATCACTGTAGTAGTGCGTTCCCGATCTGCTGCGTACCGTAATGACGCGAAAATATCTTCACGTGTGAGCTTTGGGAAATCGGTCAATATCTCTTCGACACTCATGCCGTCCGCAAGCATGTTGAGAATATTATAGACTGTGATCCACAGTGTACAGATACACGGTTTTCCGGATCGGACAGATGGATCAACCTGTATGCGTTTTCGCACCATTGAGACTCTTTCGGGGTTATTATACCACAAATGGATATGCCCCTTTCGAAAAAATCCAGAGCGTCACAAGTAATTTCCATTTAATATGCGAATACCATACAGGCTTATCAGACTTGTCAATTACTTATCAGCAATAATTAATCGTCAATATCATACAATTTTTTATATTAACTCATCTACTTGGAGGTTCATCATGATTCGGCATATATGGTTTTTTACAATAGTATTAACACTTCTTACCATGCAATCGGTGGCCAGAACGGCACCTCAGCCTGAAGATATACAATTGCATGGATACGATGCGAGTTCTGTGATCGGTCGACCAGCTACAATGGTTGAATTCGGGGGATATTCCACCCCGAAATGCCGCCTGGCGCTCAGTGATGACGGGAAACTGTTTTATTTGACCATGGTACACAGTACCTGCCGGAAACTGACCAACAGCAAAAGCATCCGCATCATTTGCAACTCCAACAAATCGGTGTGTAAAACACGGAGTGAGCTAAGCGAATTCGTGCGTAACGGTGCACAATCTACCTATACTCAGTCAGAGGCAAGAACAGAAACTCAATCTGCACCCGTACGCAGTGAACCATCTTCCATGAATATCGCACTGAAATATTGCGAAAATGATCCTGTCAGTAATCGACGTGTCTGCATGATAAAAGTGAATGGAAAAAGTGATGGCTTTTTTTCATACGGAGACAATATCGGATCTTCGATCGGCTTGCATACTCAAGGTCAAAGTATTGGTACACAAATCGAGGGATATTTTACAAAAGGTATCTATCAGCTTCATACACCTAATTGTGGAACGGCTCATCTTGGATACGGGGCGACGATCAGCGATGCAGCAGATAAATTTTTGAAATGTTCTTATTATGGGCATTATTGATGCGGGAGGATATTGTGTTTATCGAAAGAAAGCGTCTATCAGTAAACGAATCTGGAAAAAGGTGTTATTAGTCAAGAACGGCTCTCTTCTGGAGATCAATGGGTAAAACACTGCATCAGGTTTATGCTGCACTCACTGCACTGGACGTTCCAAAAGGACATAAAAAGCTGGCGACCATCTACAGCAACGATAAAGCAATTCCGACTTTGAAATATATCTCTTTTGACAAGCGGGGGAATCTCTATGTCGTCAGTCAGCAGCCGAATTATCGTGTAAATAAAAAGCATCAACAAATCAGTTATACCACACTAAAAGTATTTAAGTACAATAGTGCATTGAAATTGACAAGTTACTCCTCCAAAAACTTCGGAATAAAAGGAATGCCGGAAATCCTTTCCATAGATACAATACATCTCGACAAATATCGAAAAAGTCTTGAGATATATTTAACGCTCAACAAAGGTACCCCTCCAAAATTTCAAAAAATCCTTTTATCGGTAATACCTTGATTCGTTGAGACGTTACTTATTTCTCTATTAGCTTATCAATATATTTTTTGTTAAGCTGCATGAGCCAAGCGTGTTCTTCTGTAGCCTCACCAACCAAAAGATTCCCTTCTGTTGTATAATACGTAGTTTAAAATCGAATTGAACTGCCAAAGCACAACAGAGAGGATGGGCAAAAACATTTGCTTGTTGATCACAAAAGATCGTTGGAAATGTTATCTTGACTTTGGGGTGGAATATCTTCTATTATGTCCCGTTTCCCTGTTTCTCGATTCCACCCCTAAATCGTCCTCCTTTTGATTGTCTCTTCAAACCGCTTCAAATCTTCGTTTTTCCCCATGCAGACGAGGACATCCCCGCTGTCGAGTTTGTGGTTGATCCCTTCGGTGATGAAGATCAAGTCTTTGCCAAGCTCATGGTCGATGACCCCAACCAAGAGGATGTTGAATCTGAAAAATTCGATCTCTTCGGTATTGCGACCGTGGAGGAAGGAACCCTCTGGGATCGTGTACTCATGGAACGAAATGCCTCGTTTGTCCGCGAGAATACTGCTCATCAGGTGGGTGGTGACCGGTTTGTTGAGGAAGTTGTGGATCCGGGTGGCACTCACTTCGTACAGATCGATCACCGTGGTCGCTCCGGCCATGGTGAGCTTCTCAGCGGTGTGGATCGAGTCAGAGATCGAGAAGATCTCCACCTTGGGGTGAAACTGCCTCAGGGTGAGCGTCACAAAGACATTGAAGTGCTCATCGTCCATGACGCAGACGACCCGATCGGTCTCATCGATATCCAAGGCTTCGATCCGGTCATCGTCGGTCATATCGACCTGATCCACGTCCACATAATCATCCGCATACGCCTTGCGTATCAGCACGTCATCCTGCTCAAGAATGTGGAGAGGGTACCCACTCCTGCGCAACCCAGACGCAATCCGCTGTCCGTGCCTTCCGTAGCCGAAAATGTGTACTTTGCGGGTCGCCATCATACGCTCCTAAAATCTTTTTCAAACTGGGTGATGCTGATATGGTACCCCACCACCAGCATCACATCCCCCGCCTCAAGGATCAGCTCCTTGGCAGGGTTGAACAGAAACTCCCCATTTGCCGCACGGTAAATCCCGATAAACAGAAGCTTGTGTTGCTTGAAGTCGATCGCTTCCAGTGCCTTGCAGCAGTAGTGATCGTGTTCGTGTACGAGGATCTCATCGAGCTTGGCCTTGCTGCGTCCGGTCAGCAGATGGACGACCGCCTGCTGCATCGCCGGTTGCTCAATCGCCATCAGCAGCATACGGGAGGCCACTTCATCGGGCATCAGGAGATGATCGGCTCCGGCCAATTTGTACTTGTGCTCCATTTTCCGATCCGACATCCGCGCGATCACCTGAATACTCGCATCAACGGACTTGGCGTTGAGGGTGATGTAGATATTTTCAATGTCGCTGTTGAGCAGTGTGGCGAGGGTCACGTGGGCGTATTCGGTGTTGAATCGATGGAGCACTTCGTAGCGGCTGGCATCCTCCTGGATGGCGTTGTATCCGTCTTTTCGGGCAGCCGCGACCCGGTCGGCATCGCTGTCGAGGATGATGTATTCGAGTGGGTAATCCTTTTGGCGCAAAAACATTTTGGTCATCTGCCCGTAGCCGCAGAGGATGAGAAAGGCTTCTTCTTTGTTGAGATCGTGGATGAGGCGGTTTTCTTTGAGCTCTTCGAGCTTGACGGAGAAGGCAGAGACGATCACCGAGGTGACAAACGAAATCATCGCTATCCCGCTGACGATGATGATCCCTGAGACCACACGCCCCTGCGTCGTCACCGGGGCGATGTCCCCATATCCGACGGTCGAAATCGTCACCAGTGCCCAGTAGATCGCATCAAAGAGTGTGTTGATCTTGGGGTTGACATGGGTCTCAAAGACATAGATGGCAATCCCAGCTGTCAGGACGATAAATACCAATAAAAACAGGAGGGTGAGGAGCTCAAATTTCTTCTCCACCAGCACCTGAACAAACTCATTGATGCTCTTGGTGTAGCGCAGGAGTTTGAAAAGGCGGAAGAGGACAAAGATCCGTAAGACCCGCAGAGGGCGGTACCCAGGGAGTATCGCCATCAAATCGATGATCGCTGCCGGACTGCTCATGTAGGCAAACTTGCTCCGGAAAAACCGCTTGGCAATCTTGAGATAGCTCAGTGGCTTGCCGAGCATGAGCGCATCATCATACTCTTTGAGCACCATTTCGTGCACATCACTGTAGACCCACAGACGCAGCGTGTACTCCACGATGAAGAGTAAGGTCACGACATAGAGATCGTACACATCGACCCAGTGCGGGAGGGGGTGCTTGACCTCATGCACGAGGATCCAAACAGACGAGAGGATCAGGGCGATCATGAAGAGATCAAAAAATTTCTTGTAGGGATAATCGGGGTTGGTGAGGATGTCTCGGAAAAAGCCTTTGACCCTCTGGTATCGGGCACTGCGGTGCCGGCGGAGTGCGTACGTCACGATCAGGGGCGTGTGCACTTCGCGGGGCATTACTCAGCCAACTTTTCTTTGAGGAGTTGGTTGACTTTGCCGGGGTTGGCTGCCCCTTTGGAGGCTTTCATCACTTGCCCGACGAAGAAGCCCAATAGCTTCTCCTTGCCCCCACGGTATTGGGCGACTTTGTCCCCATTGGCCTCCATGATCGCGTCGATCATCTCGAGGATCGCTCCATCATCGCTGACTTGTTTGAGTCCCAGCGTTTCGATGATGGCCTCGATGTCACGCTCTTCGTGCTCCATAAGATGGTCGAGGACCTCCTTGGCTCCTTTGCCCGAGACCGTGTCGTCCTCGATTTTGGCGATCAGGACTCCGAGTGTCTGAGCATCCACGGGGGTCTCGGTGATCGAGAGGGAGGCCTTGTTGAGTCGGCCGAGGAGTTCTGAAGTGAGCCACGTCACGGCTGGCTTGGGGGATGCGCCCGCCTCGATCATCGCTTCAAAATAGTACGCCAGCTCTTTCTCGGCGGTGATGACACGTGCATCGTATGGCTTGATCCCCAGCTCCTGGGTGTAGCGTGCGACCTTTTGATCGGGCAGTTCGGGCAGTTCGCGTGCCGCATCACGCATCGCATCGGTGATGATGACCGGGCGCAGATCGGGCTCGGGGAAATAGCGGTAGTCGGCCGCCTCTTCCTTGCCCCGCATCGAGCGGGTCTCTTGGCGATCGGTGTCCCACAGGCGGGTCTCCTGCCATACTTCATCGGCATACACGCCATCTTCGTAGGCTTCGGTCTGTCGCTGGACTTCGTATTCGATCGCTTGGGCGATGAAGCGAAACGAGTTCATGTTCTTGATCTCGACCCGTGTCCCAAACGCCTCTTGACCCTCGGGGCGGATCGAGACATTGACATCACAGCGGAAGGAACCCTCCTGCATGTTGGCATCGCTGATATCGAGGTAGCGGACGGTAGCATGGAGCTTTTTGAGATACGCAATCGTCTCATCGACACTGCGCAGATCGGGAGCACTGACAATCTCGAGCAGGGGGGTGCCGGCACGGTTGAGATCGACTTTGGAGATCGTACCATCATGTATGTTCTTCCCGGCATCGGCTTCGAGGTGGGCTTCGTGGACACGGATAGACTTCTGCGACCCATCCTCGAGATCGATCGTCACCGTACCGTTGCGGAGGATCGGCTCATAAAACTGGGTGATCTGGTACGCACTCGGAGAGTCGGGGTAAAAGTAGGATTTGCGGTCAAAGCGGGAAGCGTCGTTGATCTCAGCATCGATGGCATTGGCCAGACGCATCGCCTTGATGGCTGCTGCTTCATTGACCACAGGCAGGGCACCGGGGAGGGCGAGACACGTGGGGCAGGTGTGGCGGTTTTGTGGTGCGGCGAAGCTGGTGGGACACGCACAAAAAAGTTTGGTGGCAGTGTTGAGCTGGATGTGCACTTCCAGCCCGATGACGGTTTCAAACATTGAAAAATCCTGTTGTGTGGCAATAATGGGGTGTATTATACCCAACATCCCCTCACAAATCCGAAACGCAGATTTTTCGGGCTACGGCAGATTTTCCATGTACGGATTTGGGTAGTCGGCGGGTTGCTTCAGCGTAATCTCTTCCGTGGGTACAGCAAGTTCGAGATCGGAGGCATCGATAATCTGGAGGATCCGGAAGATCACGTCTTGTTTGACACGGAGCCACTCTTCCCATTGCACCGATTCGGAGAACGCGTAGATGAGGATGCGCATCGCATACGTATCGATGGCATCGAGATAGACCAAGAGGGTCTTTTTGACACCGTATTTGTCTTCGATGTTGAACAGGCCCGTTTCGATCGTCCGCTTGGACTGTATCAAATGGCGCAAGCGGGTTTCGTTGACAATCTGAGGGTGCTCCTCCAGCATCGTCCGGATCGCATCAAGCACCCGCATGATCTCATCGGTGTCGTATGTGTAGGCGATCCGTAGGTCAAATTTGATCCTCCGACCCACGACGCGTGCCGACCAATTGTGTATCGCATGGTTGGCCA
>WFMQ01000078.1 GCA_015488995.1 Nitratifractor sp.
CCATCTACTACGAGAGCCGACTTGCCAAACTCGATCTCGATGCCGAGGTACTCAAAGCAATCGACGAAGATGTGGGGGAGCTGGTAGAGGATGAGGAGCAGTCCGACAGAGAGAAGTTCAAGAGCAAATGGTCGGCACTGGAGAAGCTGGTCGGTGCGAAACCGCGTATAGAGCAGATCGCCAAAGACTTGGTAGAGCACTTCGAGGAGCGAACCGCCATCATAGAGGGCAAGGGGATGATCGTGGCGATGAGCCGTCAGATCGCTGTGGAGCTTTATGATGCCATTGTCGCCCTGCGTCCAGAGTGGGAGAGTGATGACCCCAAGGGTGATTATAAAAAAGGTGCCATCAAGATCATCATGACAGGTTCTGCCTCGGACAATGCCAACATGCAAAAACACCTCTACTCCAAGCAGGTCAAAAAAGAGATAGAGAAACGGTTCAAAGACCCCGAAGATGAGTTGAAATTGGTCATCGTCAGAGATATGTGGCTCACAGGATTCGATGCGCCCAGCGTCCATACGATGTACGTGGACAAGCCGATGCGCTCCCACAACCTCATGCAGGCCATCGCCCGCGTCAACCGCGTGTTCAAGGACAAAAAAGGTGGGCTGGTGGTGGACTACATCGGGATCGCCAACGAGCTCAAGCATGCCCTCAAGACCTACACCCATGCAGGCGGGAAAGGAACCGGCACCATCGATACGGCTGAAGCGTTGGCCGAGATGCTGAAGCGTCTGGAGATCGTGCAAAATATGTATCACGGATTTGACTACTCGGCATATCCGACACAGGCACACAGGCTCCTCGCTCCGGCTGCCAACCACATCCTCGGGCTGGAGGATGGCAAGAAACGCTACTCGGATGAGGTGTTGGCACTCACCAAGGCATTCTCTCTCTGCGGTACACTCGATGAAGCCAAGGAGCACAAAGAGGAGATCGCCTTCTTTCAGGCGGTCAAAGCCATCATCCAAAAGTCCGATAGACGACCGGGAGCGAAAGGCGATCCGAACCAAGCCATCAAGCAGATCATCGACAATGCGGTGGTGTCTGAAGGGGTAGAAGACATCTTCACCCTGGTAGGATTGGAGCGACCCAACATTGGGATACTCTCGGATGAGTTTCTGGAAGATGTGGCGAATATGGAACATAAGAACCTCGCAGTAGAACTCCTCGAACGCCTGCTCAAAGATGAGATCAAAGCCAAGACACGAACCAACATCGTGCAGGAGAAGAAGTTTAGCGACAGATTACAGGCTACACTGACGCAGTACCACAACCGAGCCATCGAAACAGCCAAAGTCATCGAAGAACTCATACAGATGGCGAAAGATTTTGCAGAGGCTTCTAAGCATGGTGAAGCACTGGGGTTGAGCTTTGATGAGTTGGCATTTTACGATGCCCTGGCAGAGAATGAGTCTGCCATGAGAGAGATGGGGGATGCGATACTCAAAAACATTGCTATAGAGCTGACAAAAAAGTTGAGAAACTCTGTGAGTGTGGATTGGCAAAAGCGTGAGTCTGTCAGAGCGAAGATGCGAAACATGATCCGCATCATCCTGAGACGCTACAAGTACCCGCCGGATCAGCAGTTGGAGGCGATCAAGATGGTGATGAGACAGGCGGAAGTGTTGAGCGATGCGTGGAGTCACAAGGGGTATGATGCACCTGTGAAACCTGATGCCATCAACAATCCGTATCACGAAGCATTGATGGTGGCGGATGATGCCAAGAGGGAGTATGGAGGAGCCAGCAAGGGTAAAAAACCCAAGAACTAACGATACTTTAGTGAGAATGACTAAACTATTCTTCCAAAAAATTTGAAATATTAAAAATCTTGTGCTATAATCGCGTCAAATTTCAGAACAAGGAGACCATTATGGCCAAACATCAATACCAAACCGAGATCGGGCAGCTGCTTCAGCTGATGACCCACTCCCTCTACTCCAACAAAGAGATCTTCATCCGGGAGCTCGTCTCCAATGCGAACGATGCACTCGACAAGTTTAATTACCTCAAGCTGACCGATGCGCAGTTTAAGGATATGGATTGGGATCCCAAGATCGTCATCCGCTTCGACAAGGATGATAATTCTATTTCGATCGTTGACAACGGTGTCGGGATGAATGAGCAGGATTTGATGGACAACCTCGGCACCATCGCCAAATCGGGCACCAAAGCTTTCGTCGAGCAGCTCACCGGAGATGCCAAAAAAGACAGCAACCTCATCGGGCAGTTTGGGGTCGGGTTTTACTCGGTCTTTATGGTCGCGGACAACGTCGATGTCATCACCAAAAAGGCGGGTGAGGAGCAAGCGTACATGTTCAGCTCAGACGGTACTGGGGAATTTGAAGTCAAGCCGGTGACCAAAGATGAGTACGGCACCATCATCTACATCAAGCTCAAAGAGGACGAGAAAGAGTTTCATGACACCTGGCGGGTCAAAGAGATCGTCAAGAAATACTCCGACCACATCCCCTATCCCATCTACCTGAAGTACGAAACTGAGGAGACCACCGGTGAAGGGGACGATGCGAAGACGGAGACCGTCACGAAGTTTGAGCAAGTCAACGATGCGACGGCGCTCTGGCGTTTGCCAAAATCGGAGCTGGGGGATGAGGATTACATCGAGTTTTACAAGACCCTTTCGCACGACAGCGAAGCGCCCATGACGTGGCTCCATACCCATGCCGAAGGGTCGCTCGAGTACACCACACTCTTCTATATCCCTCAGACGGCACCGATGGACATCTTCCGCGCCGACTTCCAGCCGGGGACCAAACTGTTTGTCAAGCGGGTCTTTATCACCGATGACGAAAAAGAGTTGTTGCCCTTGTATCTCCGTTTCGTTCGCGGGATCATCGACAGCGAAGACCTCCCGCTCAACGTCAGTCGGGAGCTCCTCCAGGAGAACCGCGTCCTCGCCAACATCAAGCAAGCTTCGGTCAAGAAAATCCTCGGTGCCATCAAGAAGCTCCCCGAAGAGAAATACGACCGCTTCATCGATCAGTATGGCAAGCTCATCAAAGAGGGGATCTACACCGACCACACCAACAAAGACCTCCTGCTCGACATCGTTCGCTACAAGAGCACCCAAGTCGAGGGGATGACCTCACTCGACGCGTACATCCAGCGTGCCGGTGAGCGGGAGGGGGAGACCGATAAGCACCTCTACTACCTCATCGGTGACAACGAAAACATCCTTCGCCACTCCCCATTGCTGGAGGCGTACAAAAAAGCCAATATCGAAGTGCTCCTCCTCGATGACAAAGAGATCGATGAGATCGTCACCCCCGCTATCGGTGCCTACAAAGAGTGGGAATTTAAAGACATTAGCACCATTGATGCCCCCGAAGTCCTGAGCGAAGCGGAGCAGAAAGAGCTGGCCGAAAAACACAAGAAGATCACCGACACACTCGGAGAGATTCTCGGTGATGCCGTCAAAGAGGTCAAAGTCACGACCCGCCTCGATGAGAGTCCCAGCTGCGTCGTCCCTGATAGCTCCGATCCGATGGCCGGCATGGCGCATATCTTCCGTCAAATGGGGCAGGAGGTGCCAGCGACTCCCCTGATCCTCGAGATCAACCCCGAGAATGCATTGGTTCAAAAACTCGAAAACCTCGACGATGATGAAGCCCTCAATGCCGCCGCTTGGGTTCTTTTTGACAGTGCCAAGCTTGCCGAGGGGTTGGAGCTGGATGACAAAGCCGCCTTTGCACGGCGGGTGACTGATCTGCTGGGGAAAGCACTTTGAGGATTAGCCATCTTCTGCTATAATCTCCCCACACAACGCCCAAAGGGGAAAACCATGACAAAGATACTGCTACCCTTGATCGGATCGCTGACCATCGTGTCGGCTCTGTCCGCAGATACGTGCCCTCCTGTTTCGGAGGGGGTGCAATGTTTTCGCGATGACTACAAAATCATCGAGATTGAGCCCAACACCCACTGGCCGCACCATGAGATGCGTGCCGCCCATTGGATAGGAGGAGCAGCCCCTTCACAGCACAAGCGGGTACGACGTGTACGTCATCGCCACCATGCACTCGCATGCCGATAGTGACGTGTGATGTCGGCTAAACCTTTTACCGCGATCCCTATGTCTCCTCAGAAACGCGCCACCGTCGTCTCGACCAGTGTCGCGGCACTCTTGACGTTTCTCAAACTGATCGTCGGCATCGCCAGTGGCTCCGTCTCGGTGCTGGCCTCGGCGATCGATTCGACCCTCGATATGGCGGTCTCACTCTTCAACTTCTTTGCGATCCAAAAAGCCGAAGAGCGTCCCAACGAACGCTTCCAGTACGGCAAAGGGAAAATCCAAGCCATTGCCGGTGTGATTGAGGGGACGGTGATCACCCTGACGGGTATCTACATCATCTATCAGGGGTTGAAAAAGCTCTTCCAATCGGGGACGACGGCTTACATCGGAAGCTCCGTACTGGTGATGCTCATCTCGATCGCCGTGACGTGGGCATTGGTGCGCTATCTGTTGCGGGTCGCCGAAGCGACGGACAACATCGTCATCAAATCCGATGCTCTTCACTACAAGACCGATTTGTTGATCAATGTGACCGTCTTGGCGGCTCTGCTGCTGGTGTGGATCACCGGGTGGGGGTGGATCGATGCTCTGTTTGGTCTGGGGATTGGCGTGTACATCATCTATTCGGCCTATGCGATCATCCATGAGGGGACGATGATCCTCCTCGATGAAGCCCTGCCGGGTGAGATGGTCGCGGCCATTGGCGAGATCATCGGTTCGCATCCCAAGGTCAACGGATACCACTGGCTCAAAACCCGCACCGACACCAACGCCAATTACGTCGAGTTCCATTTGGTGCTTGAGCCGCAAATGACCCTCGAAGAGGCGCACCGCATCTCCGAAGAGATCGAAGACCGCATCGTGCGCCTCGACCCCGCCAAGGGGTGGGCGATTACACCCCATTTTGATCCCCACGACGATGAGCACATCAACGAACTGATGTTTGCTGGAGATTATGAAGCCAAAGCCACCGATGCGTAGAGCGATTTACCTCACCTCTCCGCTTCACCGAGAGGGGACGATTCCACTACCGATGATTGATTTTCGCTTGACGGCATCTGCACTCGATTATCAGGGGTGCGATGCACTCATGTTTACCTCCAAACAAGCCGTCGAGAGTGCCGAAGCGATCGACCCAGAGTGGAAACGCCTCCCCACCATCGCCATCGGTGCAGCCACCGCCCGCAAGATCGAAGCACTCGGCGGTACCGTCCTGTACCACCCGGCATCGTTTTATGGCAAAGCGTTGGCGAAGGATGTGTTGGAGCGTTTTCGTGATCGGCGTGTGTTGTACCTGCGCCCCCGTACCGTTTCGTTTGATTCACAGGACTTCCTCGCTCGTGCAGGGTACACACTTCGTGAGCAGGTAATTTACGAGACATTTTGCCAGGAGCATCCCGCCGAAGCCAAGCCCAAAGCCGGTGCCATCGTGATCTTCACCTCCCCCTCGACCATCCACTGTTTCCTTGAGCGTTTTGGATGGGATGAGAGTTATACGGCTGTCGTGATTGGACATGCGACGCGGGAACATCTTCCAGAAGGAGCCGATTACGCTGTGGCAGACACACCGCTGATCGATGCCTGCCTTCAAACGGCAAAAAAGATCGGAAATATTCCCGTTTCAATCCACCATAACACCAAATAGGCTATAATCACATATCACGACATTGTGATGACCTGAGCAGAGCGCGAATGTGCAATAGGGGGTCCAACATTTATCTCTTGGAGGACATGTAGTTCGCTGGTGTGTGGGTGACGCCGCCTGAGCCCCGACAACGGGCGAGGCGCTGCCCCCTAAAGGCGACTCTCTCCTCCACCGTTGGTCATTTAGGGCCGACACCGCACCTACGCCTGCCCGGGTCTCTTTTTTTGATGGTTTTCGTGTGTCATTGCGGGCATAACGTGCGGGAAAAAGAACGACGTACGGGAGTACGCCTTTTCTTTTTCCCGCACGTTCTCCCCACAAGCACACACGAAACCCATTCAAAAAAGTAGAAAAATATTATGAAAAGATCTCGCGTAGGGTGTGCAACAGCACACCAAAATCGCCAAGCGATTTATCAAAAAAACGTAACACGTAACACGTAACACTTAGAACATAACACTAAATACACGGAGTATCCACATGAACATCCTTATCCTCGGCAGCGGCGGACGCGAATACTCGATCGGATTGGCGTTGACGCGCGATCCCAATGTGGAGAAGATCTGGTTTGCGCCGGGGAATGGGGCGACCGATGCGCTGGGGGAGAATGTTGCCATCAGTGATTTTGGTGCGTTGGCCGATTTTGCTGAGGCTCAGGGGGTGGATCTGACGATTGTCGGGCCCGAGGCTCCACTGGTCGATGGTGTGGTGGATCGGTTTCAGGAGCGGGGGTTGACGATCTTTGGCCCCACCGCAGCGGCGGCACAGCTCGAAGGCTCCAAGATCTTCATGAAAAACTTCCTCGCTCGCCACAACGTCCCCACCGCCCGCTACATCGAGACGGGATCACTCGAAGAGGCGGAAGCCTTCATCGATACCCTCCCCACACCGGTCGTGGTCAAAGCTGACGGTTTGTGTGGCGGAAAAGGGGTCATCATCGCCCCCACGCATGCCGAAGCCAAACAGGCCGCCAAAGATATGCTCGCCGGTACGGCGTTTGGGGATGCGGGGATGAAGATTGTGGTCGAAGAGTACCTTGATGGGTATGAGCTCTCGGTGTTTGCGATCTGCGACGGCAAAGACTATGTCGTCCTCCCCGCTGCCCAAGACCACAAACGCCTCCTCAACGACGATCAAGGCCCCAACACCGGTGGGATGGGAGCGTATGCACCGACTCCACTGGTCAACGATGCCATTTATGCGCAGCTTGACGAGACGGTGATCCGTCCGACACTGGCGGGGATGGAAGCCGAGGGGATGCCCTTTACTGGGGTGCTCTTCATCGGCGTGATGGTCGTGGATGGCAAGCCGATCGTCCTGGAGTACAACGTTCGCTTCGGCGATCCCGAATGTGAAGAGCTCATGCCACTGCTCAAGTCTCCGGCGAGCGAGCTTTTTTACAAAGCCGCTACGGGCAACTTGGCGAATGCCAACATTGAATTTTACGATCAGTATGCCGTGGGTGTGGTGGTAGCCAGCGGGGATTATCCCTACAAAAGCTCCACGCCAGCCGAAATCATCATCGATGATATTCACCATGACGATCTGACGGAGCATGCGCATATTTCATATGCCGGTGTCACCCGTGAGGCGGATGGCACACTCTACGCCACCGGCGGACGGGTGTTGGTATGTGTCGGGATGGGGGATAGCATCGCTGAGGCGCGGGATCGAGCCTACATGCTGGTGGGGCAAGTCCACTTCGTCGGCAAACAATGTCGCACCGACATCGCCTATCAGGCACTGAAAGATACTGTATGATCTCCGAGGATTCGATTGCCACCATCGGCCGTCGGGCGTGGGCGGCCTTTATCGATTCACTGGTGGTGTCTGCTTTTGTGTTCATCCTCTACTACGATCCGCTGATGGCTCTGGCCAATCTGGCAGCAGGTGCGACGACACCGGAGGGGCAAGATACTTTTTTGCGGGCATTCCAAGCTTTCCAGCATCAGACACTTCCCTACATCTTCACCCTTTATGTTGTGTATCATACATTGTTGGTGTGGCAGAGCGGGATGACGTTGGGTAAATATCTTGCACGTATCCGTGTCGTGCGTGCTGTGGATGGCGGATCGGTGTCATTCGGCTCGGCACTGGTACGCGGGATGATGCGGACGGTGGGGGAGATGTTTGTGTTTTATCTCACGTTTCTTCCGGCATTTTTTACGCCGTTGCGCCAGACGCTGCATGATCGTCTCGGCGGGACACTTGTGGTCAATGTGGAGCGCACAGCGTGAGTCATCCGGAGGTAGCGGAGCAGATCGAGAGTGCCCTTGACGTGCTCGACCTACCGCGACTCATCACCCGGGACGACATCAAAAAACGGTACCGTCAGCTTGCACGGGAGCACCATCCCGACCGGAACGGTCTCGATCACGGTAGCGCGGATGAGGCGATGACGCGGCTCAATGCGGCGTATACACTTTTGATGGAGTATGTGGATACGTTTCGATACCGTTTTGATGCGACGGAGATCGCCCAGCACTATCCGGAGGGGAATCATGCCCAAAAATTCCCATTCTAAATTTTTGTTTCGCGACCATCGTGATGCCGCCGATCAGCTGATCGAGGCGATGCCGATTGCGAGTCTCATCGGGCAGCAGGTGAGCGTCCTTGCGATCAGTGAGGAGGCCGTATCCATCGCGGATCGGGTGGCGCAGGCACTGAGGGCACCGATGGATCTCCTCCTCAGTGCGCCCATTCCTGCACCCCACAACCCCGACCTCCCCATAGCCCAGATTACCGAGACGCAAACCCTGGTGATGAATCGAGTACTCGTGGAGGCTTTTGGTATCGACGAAGAGTATGTGTACGATGAAGCCAAGCGTCGCCATGATGGAGTCATCCTTTCGCGTATGTACCGGTACCGTCATGGGGAGCCGATCCACCCGGTGACCGATCGTGTCGTCGTACTGGTCGATGTCTGTGTCGAGACGGGATTGACAGCACTTGTGGCCATCAAATCGATGATCGATGCCGGGGTGCAAAACGTCTACCTCGCCGTTCCGATCTTGGATGCCTCTGTCCGGGAAAATTTGATCACGGTGTGTGATGGGGTCTACACCCCACACGCGATTCGAGATTACATCACGATGGATTACTATTACGAACACACAGAGCCTCTCACGGAGGCAACCAACAATGAAACCAAAGAAGAAACCATAGAAAGGATACTACAGTCATATGAATGAAACAACAGTGCGCAT
The DNA here is from genome assembly GCA_015488995.1 of Nitratifractor sp. Lineage (GTDB taxonomy): Bacteria > Campylobacterota > Campylobacteria > Campylobacterales > Sulfurovaceae > S017-3. The sequence continues at coordinate 8,891 of WFMQ01000078.1, forward strand.
TGAGAGCAACGGAATCAAGGAGGAGTTTGTCTTGGGGAAAATCGCCCGACAAGCGAGTGGATCGGTCATGTACCGACAGGGCAAAGCGATCCTCATCGCGGCGGTCGCCGTCGATCGGAAACCGGTGGATGAGGACTTTCTCCCTCTGACCGTGCAGTACATCGAAAAAGCGTATGCCGCCGCGAAAATCCCCGGTGGCTTTATCAAGCGGGAGAGCAAGCCGAGTGATTTCGAGACCCTCACCTCTCGGATCATTGACCGCTCCCTTCGACCCCTTTTCCCCGAGGGCTTTCACTATCCGGTTACGCTGAGCATCTTTGTGGTCAGCAGTGACCCAGAAGTCGATCTCCAAGTGGCGGCACTTCATGCCGCCAATGCGGCATTGCTCGTGAGCGAAATCTCCGTAGAGGAGAGCGTCGCAGCGGTGCGCATGGGGCGGATCGACGGAGCGTTTGTCATCAACCCCACCCTCACGCAGATGGAGAGCAGCACCCTCGACCTGTTTGTCACCGGCAAAGGGGAAGAACTGATGATGATCGAGATGCGTGCAATCGCTTCTGAGAAGATCGACGACGTAGAATACGACCCGATGGGACTCGATGCCGGGATGGCACCGATGCCCATTGTCCTGGAACACCAAGAGACCAACGCCCTCAGCGAAGCGGCGTTGATGGAGGTCTTGGGGCAGGCGACGGCTGCGATTGCCGAAGCCTCTACGCTTTATCAGGGGGAGATCCTTCCGTACAAAGCGACCCGTCGTATCGCCGTAGTCCCCCAGGATTTGGCGACGGAGCGGTGGACGACAGTGGTGGCGGAGCGGTATGCCTC
>WFMQ01000079.1 GCA_015488995.1 Nitratifractor sp.
AGATCCAACGTCTGACCCCTGGAATAAGTGGGATTACGTTTATATCATGGCTGTTTTTGATTCGAGGCAAAATGGTGATGAGTTGTTGTTACGGAAACTTTAATGCCCACAAAACTGTGCAGCCAATCAATCCACCCATTAGACAATTACATTAAGAATATTCGAAACCATTTGACAACAATTAACCTCCACCCGCTACAATAACACAAACCAAAATATAATCCAGTGAGGGAGCCCCCATGACCAAAATCCTCATGATCGAAGATGATCCAGAATTTGCCGAGCTGTTGACGGAGTACCTCGCGCAGTTTGATATGCAGGTGACCAACTTTGAAGATCCGTTTTTGGGCTTGAGTGCCGGGGTCTACAATTACGACCTGATGATCCTCGATCTCACCCTGCCCGGGATGGACGGTCTGGAGGTGTGTGAGGAGGCCGCCCGCAAGTACGACATCCCCATCATCATCTCCTCCGCCCGCTCAGACATCAACGACAAGCTCACCAGCTTCGAGCTGGGAGCCGACGACTACCTCCCCAAACCCTACGACCCCAAGGAGCTCCACGCCCGTATCCTCTCGCTCCTGCGTCGCCGCACCCGGGGGGATTCTGCCCCGCAGGCACCCAAGAGCGATTTTGAGACCAAAGGGGAGACGATTTATTTCAAAGGTGAAGCACTCCAGCTCACCCCAGCGGAGTTTGAGATCCTCTCCCAGCTGGTACACTCTCAGGGGATCGCCATCTCACGGGAGCAGCTCATCAACGCCTCCACCGTCATGAGCGACAGCTCCCAGAAGAGCCTCGATGTGATCATCTCCAAGATCCGCGCCAAACTCGGCGACTCCAAGCGGATCCAGGCCGTGCGCGGCATCGGATACAAGCTGGTCTGATGCGCCCCCGATCCCTCCGCGCCAAGATCAACATCATCTTCGTCCTCGCCACCCTGCTGCTCGCACTCCTCTTCGGTGTCCTCTACCAGCGCAGTCAGAGCCGCTCTCTCGAGGCGATCGCCATGCAGGAGCGGGCCAACATCCACTACCTCTATCTCTATTACCTCCAGTACGGCAAGATCGACACCGCCTACCTCGAGTCCCAGAACATCCGTGTCGTCAACGGCGGAGAGAGAGGCCTCGTCCTCCAGGGGCACTTCGACGACGACAACGGCACCCGTCACTTTGCCACCGTCACCCTCAAGCTCGAGCGCTACATCTTCATCAACAACGACCGCTTCAACCTCGTCCTTGAAAACATGAACAAACCCAAATTTCCCCTCGATCTCGTCATCGGTTTCCTCGGATCGCTCCTGCTGCTCGGATTTTTTTACTGGTGGGTCATCCGTTCGATCCAACCCCTCGTAGCGCTCAAACACACCATCGAAAAATTCTCCGACGGCAACCTCGACATCGAATGCCACAGCGACACCGGGGATGAGATCGCCGAAGTCGCCAATGCCTTCGATACGGCTGTCAAGAAGATCCGCGACCTCCTCCATGCCCGCCAACTCCTCCTGCGTGCCATCATGCACGAGCTCAAAACCCCCATCGCCAAGGGGAGGCTCATGAGTGAAATGCTCACAGATGAACGACAAAAAACCCGATTCCACCGCGTCTTCCAGCGTCTCAACCTCCTCATCGACGAATTCGCCAAAGTCGAAAAAATCGCCTCCCGTAACGTCAACGCCGTCTTGAAACCTTACAAACTCAGCGACATCGTGGAGGGGAGCATCGACATGCTCATGCTCGATGACCCGGACAAACACATCGAGCTCCACCTCGTCCGCGATACCACTGTCCAGGCCGACTTCGAGCTCCTCACGCTCGCCGTCAAAAACCTCATTGATAACGGCATCAAATACAGCCAAACCAAGCGGGTCTCGGTTGTCATCGATGAAAGCACTCTTACCATCAGCAACCACGGCGAAGGACTCTCCGAACCCCTCGAGCACTACTACGCCCCCTTCCACACCTCCCGAGGCGGACTGGGGCTGGGACTCTACATCGTCAAAAGCATCCTTGATCTTCACAAGATGGGGATAGAGTATGCGTACGAAAAGGGGGAGAACCGATTTACGATCACCCTCCGTAAAAAAGTATGACACTTTGACGTCCAATTCTCTTCTTTCGTCAAAATAAAGTATAATACGACACATCAAAAGGAGGCATCATGGGCGAATCTCAATCGACGATAGACATCGCAACACTCTTCCGCACTGCCCATCGCCCCGTGCGCCCATTTCGGAGCATCGAGCTCTTTGCTGGAGCGGGTGGGATGGCACTGGGGATGGAGCACGCTGGGATTGAGCACCTCCTGCTAAACGACTTCGACCGCTACGCCGCCGCGACCCTCCGTCGCAACCGTCCCCAATGGCCCATCGTCCATGGTGACGTCGCCGAGATTGACTTTACCCCTTTTGCCGACAAGGTCGATGTGCTCACCGGAGGCTTCCCATGTCAGGCATTTTCCTATGCGGGCAAAAAGATGGGTCTCGAAGACACCCGGGGGACGCTCTTCTATGAGTTCGCCCGGGCACTCAAAGAGACCCGCCCGGCACTCTTCCTCGCCGAAAACGTCCGGGGATTGCTCAGCCACGACACGGGGCGCACACTAAAGACCATCCTGAGTGTCTTCCGCTCGATGGGCTACCGCGTCCTCGAACCCACAGTCCTCAAAGCCATCAAATACCGCGTCCCCCAAAAACGCGAACGGCTCATTATCGTCGGCATCCGCGAAGACTATGCCGATAAGGTCACCTTCTCCTGGCCTGAGGAGTGCACCGAAGAGTACACCCTCAAAGATGCCCTCAAGAAGGGCACCCTCTACCCCTCTGACGTCCCACCCTCTCCGGGGCAAACGTACCCCGAGAAGAAAAAAGCCATTCTCGAGAAAGTCCCCCCGGGCGGCTACTGGCGGGATCTCCCCATCGAAGACCAAAAAGCCTACATGATGAAGAGCTTTACCTCGGTGGCGGCAAAACCGGCATCGCCCGCCGTATCGCCTGGGATGAGCCCAGTCTCACCCTCACCTGCTCCCCAGCTCAGAAACAGACCGAGCGGTGCCACCCCGATGAGACCCGCCCGTTCACCGTCCGAGAGTACGCCCGCATCCAGACGTTTCCCGACGAATGGATCTTCGAAGGCTCCGTCACCCAGCAGTACAAACAGATCGGCAACGCCGTCCCGGTCAACCTCGCCTACGCGCTGGGCACTTCGCTTGTCGCCACACTCAACCAGATCGAGGAGCTGGATCTGCTATCGTTTGAGAAGTATGAAGGATTTGAGTCATTGAAGATCGCGTAGGGTGTGCAACAGCACACCATCCAACGGTTACATTATGGGGATATTTTGATAATCACATAGCTATTTGGGGCTGGGACTTCAGTCCCACCAAACGGGACTGAAGTCCCTGCTCCTAAAACTATTCACTATTCACTCAAAAACTCATGCCTCACTCTGATGGCAGACACACAGGTCTGCCCTTACTGAAATTTCTCCCCGATCATAAACGCCAATTCCAGCGATTGATTGGCGTTGAGGCGTGGGTCACACTGGGTGTGGTAGCGGCTACCGAGATCCTCTTCGGAGATGGGGCTGGAGGTGCTGCCGGTGCACTCGGTGACATCTTCGCCGGTCATCTCGAGGTGGATACCCGCCGCGACGGTGCCTTCGGCTTCGTGAATGGCGAAAAACTGCTCCACTTCGGAGAGGATCTTCTCGAAGTCACGGGTTTTGAATCCGGTCGAACTTTTGGCAATATTACCATGCATCGGATCGATCGTCCAGACGACTTTTTTACCCGCATCCCGCACCGCTCGGAGAAGCGGTGGGAAGTGGGCGGCGATTTTGTCCGCACCCATCCGGACGATGAGGTTGAGCCGTCCCTCTTCGTTGGCGGGATTGAGGGCATCGATGAGGGCGAGGAGTTCTTCGGCTTCCATCGAGGGGCCGACTTTGCAACCGATGGGGTTGCGGATGCCACGGAAATACTCGATGTGGGCGCCATCGAGATCACGAGTACGGTCTCCGATCCAGAGCATGTGTGCGGAGGTATTGTACCAGTCTCCGGTGATGCTGTCCACCCGGGTCAATGCCTCCTCGTACGGCAGAAGCAACGCTTCGTGAGAGGTGTACACGGTCGTTTGACGCAGCTGGGGGGCGTTGGCACTTGTGATTCCTGCTGCGGAGAGGAATTTCATGCTTTTATCGATCTGCTTGCTCATCTGCTCATAGCGCTGCCCGAGGGGGTGCCCCTTGATGAAGTCAAGATTCCAGCGGTGCACCTCGTTCAGATCGGCCAATCCACCACGTGAGAAGGCCCGCAAGAGGTTCATCGTCGCCGCCGATTGGTTGTAGGCGCGGATCATCCGTCGGGGATCGGGCTCGCGTGCGGCCTCGGTGAAGCCAATGTCGTTGATGATGTCGCCCCGGTAGCTCGGGAGTTTGACCCCATCAATCTCTTCGTAGTCACTCGAGCGGGGCTTGGCAAACTGCCCAGCCATGCGACCGATCTTGACCACAGGCTTGCCGGCGGAGTACGTCATCACGACTGACATTTGGAGGATCAGCTTAAACATATTTTTGATCACGTCGGCGTTGAACGCACCAAAACTTTCGGCACAGTCCCCCCCCTGGACGATAAACGCTTCCCCACATCCAGCCTTGATGAGATCATTTTTGAGGTTGCGGGCTTCCCCGGCGAAGATCAGCGGAGGGTAACTCGCCAATTCGGTTTCTACCTCTTTGACAAGCGCACTGTCTTGGTAGGTCGGTTGTTGTTTGATCGGAAAGGTTCTCCAACTATTGGATGCCCAATTCATGCAATATCCTTGATGAGGGCACCACCAAAGCACCCTGAATTTTTTCGGATTATAGCGCAGTTTTGATGAGAATGCCCAACGGGTGGGGGCCGGAGAGTTTTTGGGGTTACACGTCTGTAATTTTACCGTTTTTTAAGAAGAAATATGCGTTTTCACATAGTGAATAAGGTGTGAATAAGGTGTGCCAAACTCATATTAAATAATGCAACCCGTGTTTTGGGGGCTTTCAGGGATTGTGCGACATGATGGCCGTCGTCACAGGTTACTTCCGGGCGACGAACGTCACAAAATTGGCCCACTGAAAAATCGTATGCACCTCTGTGAAACCCGCCGACTGGCACATCCGTATGTTTTCAGCGATGGTAAAGGGGATCAAGACATTTTCGAGGGCTTCACGCTTCTGGGCGATCTCATAATCACTGTACCCTTGCGTCCGTTTGTAGTCATAATACACATCGATCATCTGCTTATCGAGACGCTTCTCCCCGAAGACCACCTTTTCGGAGAAGATAAACCGCCCCCCCTCGGCAAGCTCCTCAGCGATCCGCCCCACAAGCTCGGTGCGCTGCATGGGACGGATGAACTGGAGGGTATAGTTGGCCACGGCGACGTCAAAGCCCCGATAGTCATGGGTCAAAATATCGGCCAGCTCCAGCAACACCTCTGCCCCAAACGCCTCTGCTTTGCTCCGTGCCCGCTCCACCATCGCTTCAGAATTGTCAATCCCGACCAGGTGCAGATCGACCCCGGAGCGGTGGGAAAGCTCCAGCAGAAACTTCGCCGTCGATGAGCCCAGATCGATCACCCGCATCCCCGGCCTCGCTTCGGCGAGGATCACGTCGATCACCAGCCGCCGCACCTCATCATAAAACGGCACCGATCGACTGAGCATATCGTCAAACACCGACGCCACCGCTTCGTCAAATTCAAACTGCTTTTCGATCGGCTGGGCAAACACTTTATCTTCCATTTCGAGCCTCCTTTGCACAAGCAAGTTCCTTGAAAACCAGCTTTGGAGGCAGGACTTCAGTCCTGCACAATGGGGCAGAAGTCCTGCCTCTCACAACATGTCACTGAACATTTTCTTCGCCAGAGCAATATCTTCCTGAATCTGCTCCCCCAGTGCCCGAAGCGACTCAAACGTCCGATTGTCCCGAATCCGCGCAACGCACTCGATAAATACCTGCCCCTTCACGACTCCGATATCCCGATCCAGCACATAGCTCTCCACCGCATACGACCCATCGGTACTCACCCGGTGCCCGAAGAAGCTCACACTCGGCAGCCAGACGCCCCCGATACGCGTCCGAGTCGCATAGACCCCTTCGCGGGGGAGTTGATACTGATGGATACGGAGATTGAGGGTCGGCACCAGCTCCCGCGCTCCAATCCCCTGCCCTGCGATCACTTCTCCATCGATCCGATACGCTCGTCCCAGCAGGGCATTGGCGGTTTCGATCTCTCCAGCGATGAGCCTTTCCCGGATCACACGCGAGTGCACCGAGACCCCATCCTGCATCACCTCTGGGACGATCACC